>JBDSAP010000270.1:0-2844 GCA_039922055.1 Ferruginibacter sp. | reverse complement strand
TCTCAATCTTCAAGTTCGGGTATGGGTTTAAGTAATGATGATATCATAAATGGATTGAAGGAGGCATTACGGGTAGGAACAGATAGCAGTACCAAAAAGCTGGGAGGTCTTGACGGTTTTTTTGGTGATGCGGCCATCAAGATACTGATGCCGGCTGAAGCGCAAAAAGTAGAGAAAACACTCCAGGGTATAGGCATGGGCAAATTGGTAGATAAAGCTGTGTTATCCATGAACCGTGCCGCAGAAGATGCAGCGAGCGGAGTAGGAAACATCTTTTGGAACGCCATCAAACAAATGAGCATTGGTGATGGCATGCAAATATTGAGAGGAGGAGATTTTGCTGCCACAGAATTCCTGAAGAAAACAACGACAGCAGAGCTAACAGAAAAGTTCAGACCAGTAATTGAAGGTTCACTTACCAAAACTGATGCGACGAAATACTGGAATGATGTTTTTTCCAACTATAATAAATTTTCCAAAGACAAAGTGAATACTGATCTCACAGCTTATGTTACAGAAAGAGCATTGAGCGGATTGTTTTACAATATCAGCCTTGAAGAACAAAAGATCAGGAAAGACCCTGCGGCACAGGTCACTGGGATTCTGAAGAAGGTTTTTGGAGGAAAATAAATAGAAAATGTTTTATCAAAGATTGGTCGTTTTAACACGGCCATTTTTTTTGTTCTGTCGCAGCCGGGTTTTCGCCGCATCAAGTCCAAATTATAAAATCACCGCATGCGAGCCCCCGATGTTAAAGGTCTCCAAATTAAAAGCTGCCGCCGTTTTGTGCTGGTGTTGGGAGTATCAAGTCAAAGCTCTTTTCTACGTCGGGGTTTCGCATTTAGGGCTTTCCCAATTAATGGCGTATAATGCGAATACCCCGCCGAGACAGAGAGTATATTTCAATCTTCAATTATTAAAATATTTCTAAAAATGCGTACAACGCATAGATTTGCGCACTGAAAATAACCCATTGCGGTAATGTAGACAAATCAAACCTTCACGATTCAATTTTTAAAATTGCGGATTTGTTTGAAACCTTCGCCGATAGACTCTATAATGTCAGAAGCGATCATTGATTCCTGCGTTCTTTTATCCGCCGCAATATCTCCGGCCAAACCATGCAAGTACACGCCGAGTATGCACGCATCTTTTTCACTATATCCCTGGGCCAAAAGTCCGGTAAGAAGACCGGTGAGCACATCCCCACTGCCTGCGGTAGCCATGCCGGCATTGCCAGTGGTATTAAAATATACGTTGCCATCTGGACAAGCGATCATGGTATGAGGGCCTTTTAAAACAATAAAGCAATTAAGGTCTTTCGCATTTGTCATTGCCTTCGTCAACCGGTCAAAATCATTGGAAGATGAACCGAATAACGCATCAAATTCTCCCGCATGCGGCGTAAGTATTGCGGGATGATCCGTACGCTGGGAAAGCAAAGGTTGATTGCCGGTTAATAACTGCAAAGCAGTTGCATCAATCACCAATGGGCCATTCCATTCTGAACAAAGCCGGGCTACTAATTCTTTGTTTGAAGTTGAGGGTTCTATTCCCGGCCCTATGCCAATTGCAGCTTTCTTTTTGGAAAGATTAGAAAAGTCATTTTCATTACTTGTAATTGCTTCGGGAAATGCTGTTTGCATTACCGGCTGTGTTCCTGGATCCGTGTGTACTGTTATCAATCCTGCCCCACTTCGCAGGCAAGCCTTTGCACAAAGAATAGCGGCGCCCATCATATTTTTACTGCCTGCATACAGTAATGCATGGCCGAAGTTATATTTATGCGCAGATTGATTGCGTGGTTTGTATAGCGCTGCTGTTTCATTTATGCCGGTAGTGTAAAAGAGAGTAGGAGTGGCATCGTAATAGGCCGGATGAAGTCCTATATCCAGCACATGTACCTGGCCTGTATAATTCCCATTTTCGGTCATCATAAAAGCGAGCTTGGGAGTTTGAAAAGTAAGTGTATGAACTGCTTCTATAATACCCCCTGTCGGTGTATGATTATCCGCTAACAGCCCACTGGGCATATCAATACTTATTACAGTGGGGTTTGATCTATTGATATGATAAACCAGTAGTGCAGGATAACCTTCCAATTGCCGAGTGAGACCTGTGCCAAACAAAGCATCAATAACAATATCCGTTTTTGTAATGGCAGGCAGTTCCCCGTCAGTTAAAAATTTTATAGAAGTAGGTTGTTGCTGAAGGAGTTCTAAGTTGATCGAGAAATCCTGGCTTCGGTGTTTACCTTCCAGAATATAAACGGTCACTTGTTTGCCGGATTGTAAAAGCATTCTTGCAATTGCTAATCCATCCCCGCCATTGTTTCCAGTACCACACAGGATCAAATATTTATCTACATCAATGTTGGAACTGATCCAATTACAACACGCTGTGGCGGCCCGTTCCATCAGGTCGATTGACGTTACCGGTTCATGTGCAATGGAATAAGCATCCCATTCCCGTATCTGTGCCGATGAAAATATTTTCATTGTTTAAAATTACAGCAAACATGGGAATGAGCATGCCGTATCGTTCCTAAAGAACGATTATAAAGTGCTGGTGATTTATCGAAGACCGGATGAAAAAGCATGATTCGGAGACCTACGCAACTGCATTCGGTTTTTCAAGATATTCCAGTAAACTTTTGCCAATGATATCGTTCCATCCCATAACAAAATTTTCTTTTTTGAAGTCGGGATTATCGGCAGGAAATGTTTCCAATCCCTTATGAGTAAGTACCAGCTTTGTTTTGTCACCTTCTTCAAATATCTCAAAGGTTACAAATGACTCGCCTGGATAACCATCATACTTCCAGCTATAGGTTAGCTTTTTACC
>JBDSAP010000269.1:0-2579 GCA_039922055.1 Ferruginibacter sp. | reverse complement strand
ATTTTGTTTAAAGCATTGGAGAAAAAAAACTACAATCCCAATAGTGAAACTGTAGTAATACCATCCACTCTAGTAATTAGAAATTCAACTTCCGGACAGAAAAAGAAATGATTTTTTAATTCAGCATAAACCCGGTCAGCTCAAACGATTTTAATTTAACGTAGACGCCCACTGCCTTCGCTTTACATGTTTAACGCATCAATTTGTACATTTGATAACTTACACAAACGGTATATGCAATGGAGCCTTCGTCTCGTATCTTTACAGCTCTTATTTATCTTTCAAATATTAATTATGTCCCGATCAGCAGCTTTCGTTTTTGTTCTAATGTTTAGTGCTTACAATGTTTTTGCACAGGATCTTTACATGCCCCGTGATGTAAAGCAGGCCTTTAAAAAAGAGACCCGCTCACTGGATGGCAAGCCGGGGAAAAACTATTGGCAAAATCATGGGCGCTATGATATCTCGATCAGTGCAGCGCCACCTTCGCGTACTATTTACGGAACAGAAACAATCACTTATTTCAATGAAAGTCCGGATACACTCAGGCGCCCTGCTTTTAAATTGTTTGTCAATATTCATAAGCCGGATGCTCTCCGTAGCCAGCCTACCACTCCCGATTATTATACCGCCGGTGTTCATATAGATTCATTTGTTGTAAACGGCACAGCTTATCCATGGAAAGAAAATCCATACACCATTACTTTTAACCAGGTAAGATTACAGCAACCCATTTTGCCCCACGACTCCATTCACTTTTATTTTAAATGGCATTATGATGTATCGGAAAGAAGCGGGCGGGAAGGCATGATAGATCCTACCACTTTCTTCATTGCATATTTTTATCCACGTGTAGCAGTTTTTGATGATTACCAGGGTTGGGATGCAAGTGAGTTTAATGATGCGCTGGAATTTTACAGCGACTTTAATGATTACACAGTAAATGTAACTGTGCCCAACAACTACATCGTATGGGGAACAGGAACCCTGGTAAATGCTGACGCTGTTTTACAACCGGCTTCGGCAGCAAAGCTCCGGTCCTCCATGACAAGTGATGAACTGGTACATATCGCCACTGCACAGGACCTGGCGGCGAAAAATATAACTGCCCAAAACGCAACCAATACCTGGCAGTTTAAGGCAAACAAAATACCCGATATGGCGCTTGGCCTGAGCGATCATTTTGTGTGGGACGCCTCGAGTGTTGTGGTAGATGCTGCTTCCAAACGCCGCGCTTCTGTGCAGGCCGCTTATAACGATACAGCGTTAGATTATCATCACATGGTTGGTTTTGCCAGGCAGTCTTTATTATGGTTGTCAAACAAATGGCCGGGCATTCCTTATCCTTACGAAAAAACAACCATTTTCCAGGGATACGCCGGTATGGAATATCCTATGATGGCCAATGATGAAACCTACGGCGATACTGCTTTTTCAAAATTTGTTGCCGCCCACGAAATAGCCCATACCTATATGCCTTTTTATATGGGTATCAACGAAACACGTTATGGTTTTATGGACGAAGGCTGGGCCACTACGTTTGAGTACTTGCTTAACCAGGAAGACATGGGCCCTGAAAAGGCAGATGAATTTTTCAGGCAGTTCAGGGTATATGGCTGGACATACACTAATGAGGCAAACGAGGACCTGCCCATCATCACTCCAGGCGAACATTTAAGGGCCGGTGGTATTGGCGATAATCAATATGGCAAGCCCGCGTTGGGCTATCTTGCTGTAAAAGAAATGTTGGGCGACGAGTTGTTTAAAAAATGTCTTCATGAGTATATGAAAAGATGGAATGGCAAGCACCCAATTCCATGGGATTTTTTCTACACCTTCAATGCCGCTTCAGGGCAAAACCTCAACTGGTTTTGGAACAACTGGTTCTTTTCTCCTTACTATATTGACCTTGCTATCGAAAGCGTAAATAAAAATATTGTAACCATCAAAAACATCGGAGGCATGGCTGCGCCATTCGATTTAAAAATAATTTACGAGGGCGGCATTACGGCGACAATCCATAAAAATTCTTCCATTTGGAAGACAAATCAACAAACAGCAGTTATCACCGTCCCAACCAAAAAGATCATACAATCGATTGAGTTAGCCGGAGGCATTTATGTAGATGCTGATAGTACAAACAATAAATGGAAGCGGTAGAAAATTCACGCAAAGAAAAAAAAGAAGCAAAGGCGCAAAGTTGATTTTATATTTTCTTTGCGTCTTATTTTCTTTGCGTTTTTGCGAGAAATAAAAAAGCATACACAAAAAGCACTCGTTGATGAAGTATTTCAATATCCTTTTTATTGGCTTGTTTATAGTTGCTGCGGCCTTGCAGTACAACGACCCCGATCCGTGGTTGTGGATGCCAATTTATTTGTATGCGGCAGTACTTTGTTTTCTCGCAGTGAAGAAAAAATATAATTCAAAACTTTATATTATCGGGCTTATTTTTTATGGATGCTATGCCGCTTATTTACTGATAGATAAAACAGGTGTATTGAATTGGGCCAATGAGCACCAGGCCGAAAGTATTGTGCATACAATGAAGGCCACCAAGCCATGGATCGAGGAGACCC
>JBDSAP010000268.1:0-10143 GCA_039922055.1 Ferruginibacter sp. | reverse complement strand
GTGCTGATATTTTTCTGTTTCATTTCCTCCACCGCCTTTCGCATCCGTTCCGTTTCCTCCTGCTTTGCGGTAAGTTTCTTTTTTTTCTTCGACCTTTGATGCGATTGCTGCATCTCATCCTCCTGCTCCCTCATTTTTTGCTGTATCTCGGCCAGCTTTTCCGCCATTGCCTTTTCATCTGTTATATCCAATCCTTCAAAATCAATATTGATATCCAGCTCATCCATCAAATCCTGTACGTCACTCTTTAAAATTTCATTTTCCCTTTGCTTTAGCTTTTCAAAACTTTCGCCTTCCAGTTTCGCATATATTTTCTTTAGTTCTTCGTCAGGCCCTCCCTCCGCACGCCTGAACAATTCTTGTATATGATCTCTTATTATCTGCTTCAAGCTTCGTTGGTCGGTTTTGGCAAGTCGTTTACTTTGAAAAATATGCCATAAAATACTAACCAAATTGCGCTGGTGCTTCGCTAACTGTTCCAATAGCGGGTGAAGCTCCTTTCCATATATGGTAAGCGCAGCATCAAATTGTGATTGCCTTTTTTCTATTTCCTTATGCAACCTTTCAATCTTTTGAGTTAGCTTATTAAATGCCTGCTGGTTTTTGGTAAGTACTTGTTTGCCGGATTTAGAAATTGTTAGGCCCTGCTGTGGCGGTGTTGGCTTCAGTATAGTTTCTATTTCAAAAAATGATTGTTGCATATCTTTATATTTGAGTGAGGAGGTAATGTTACTTTGTGCAATTATACAAAGGAAAGAAAAATAAAAGCCGGAATAAACCGAACAGTTTTACACAAATTAAACAGACAAAAATAATGTGCTATCAACAGGCTATGATTCAGTCCTGTGTCTGCCCACGAAAGGCAAAGGCCACCTATATGTAAAAGAAAAGATGCCTGTTAAACAGGTAGCAGCGCTTATCAATACGCTCCTGTAGCATCAACCAATCCTACGATAGTTCTCAAAACGGAATAAATATGTTTGTTGAAACAAACGAGTTATTCAATTGCATGTATGAGGATGGGTACCAAGTCAAAAAAGACGATTAAGGTGTTGCACTATTTTTTTTCGGCTTGCTTTAAAAAGAAACCGGTCATTTTTTTAAAAGTGTTTTCATTGAACGTAACCGGTCCGTGGAGCCCATGCGGAACAGAAATGAACTCAGTTAATATTCCCCGTTCTTTCAATGCTTTGGCAAAAAGCTCGCTTTGGCAATAGGGTACAACATTGTCGGCATCGCCATGAATTACTATAAAAGGAGGATCCGTTTTGTCCACAAAGGTGGTGGGGCTCAGAAGAGCTATCATATCCAAATTATCAGCCGGATTGCCTCTAATAATTGCTCCTTCAGGAGAGTCTGCTCCTTTGGGTTTCTTACATTCAACCATAACAGCCAGGTCGATAGGGCCAAACCAATCCACTACCGCATTCACAGAACTGCTGGTTGTGGTGTACTTTCCTACATTCCCTTCAATATCTGCTGTCACTTTCCCCACTGTAAATTTTTTAACAGCATTTGTTGTTCCTGCAAGCGAGGCAAGATGTCCGCCAGATGAATAACCGGTAATGCCAATAAAGGAAGCATCAATTTGATGTTTACCTGCATTTGCTCTTATATACCTTATCGCCGCTTTTACATCATTTATTTGAGCCGGATAAGGGGCATCGCCACTCGACCTGTGGTTAATGGTTATCACTGCAAAACCGCCTTCGAGCAGTGGTTGTCCAAGAGCATCAAAGGCGGCTTGTTTCAAATTATTGCCATACCATGCGCTGCCGTATATTACAATGATTGCTTTATAGGTTGGTTTTGCTACTTTGGGCAAATGGATGTCGAGGTTATGATACTCCTTACCGTCGCCGGCATAATTCAAATTGAGCCATTGTTTACCAGCATTTTGTCCGCAACAGTTAATGAGACTAAAAACAGTAATTACCGTTGTTAAAATGATTTTTTCCATACGTTGCAATAATAAGGTTTATGGGAATAATAACGCACTGTTTCCATCATTGATATTTCATCAAATTAAAATTCTCTCCCCCGCGATAGGGTGTCTTCACCAACCACTGCTTCCGCTAGAATACTTCCCCATAATGTGTAATTAATTTGCCCCTGCTTTTTTTATTAAGATAATTCATTTTGCTACAGACCGGTAACATCAGCCCCGGAAAGTATAATGGTTTGGCTTGATTCCAACCACGGAAGCAAAAATAGGTTTCCCGCTTGTTTAGCCTTGAACCATTGGCGGGTGTCGGTATCTTTGTCGGTGGAGGTGAAATGGAAGTCCCTTCATACTATACCCCATTAAGGTCCATTATTTAGCTACGAAAGAAATATATGCTTTATGGATAATCCACATATTTTCATCAACACTGGAGAACACGTTTATATTAAATACACCCATCAATACAATAAATGGAATTAATTTATACTCTTTTTGCGCTTCTCACAGGCAGTCTTTTTCTACTAAGCATTTTTTCTCTGTTAAACATTACGCGAGGAAACGTTGAGGCAAGCAGATGGCTAGGTATATTTTATTGCTTTTTAGCATGTGCGTTCCTCCAGCAGTTTATGGAAATATCACACTTAGTAAAACTACACCCTGCCTTTGTGCATCTGCTTGAACTTACCCGCTTCGCCCTTGCTCCTTCACTGTATCTGGCAATATGCTGTTTTGTTTATCCCCACAACAAACTATGGAAAAGCCTTTTGCATTTTATCCCGGCCGCTCTGTTTTTAATTTATTCTGCTTTCTATATTATACCACGCTTTTTTCTTCCATCCGAATTCAGGTCTTCAGATCTGCCTGAAGTACTGGTCTTCATTCTTAAGTATTTTGCCAGGTTTCAAGCGATTGTCTACGGTGTACTGTCCTACTTGACTTTGAAGCGCCACCGTAAAAATATTTCTCAAATTAATTCATCAGTTGAAAATATCGATCTTCTTTGGATGAAGAATCTGCTGGCAGGAGCATTGTGCTTGTTAGGTGTTTGGCTTGTAAGCAAATATAATAACACAACCTATCAATTGACTCCCATTGCTTATTTGGCGGGCATATTTTATATGGGGTACTTCTCGCTTCAACAAAAAGTAATTTATCCATTTCAACCAGCAGTGTTGATGGACATAAACAATATGCTGCATGAAAAGAAAAGTTATGAGAGACTTACCATAGATCAGGTAACTATCCTACAACGACGTTTGACGGAAATCATGGAATCTGAAAAGCTCTATCTCGATCCCGCGCTTACCCTGCCTGGATTAAGCAAGGAATTAGGTATTAATACACACGATCTTTCATATGTACTAAATCATGGGTTTAAAAAAACCTTTTACCAATATATCAACCAGATGAGAGTGGAGGAAGCAAAACTACTATTGCTTTCAGACAAGCTAAAAAAACTGGATATGATGGGAATTGCCTGTCATGCAGGATTCAATTCTAAGACCACCTTCAATACGACCTTTAAGAAGCTAACCGGCCAGTCGCCCACTGAGTTTGTAAAACTCAAAAATACCCTATAAATAAAGCTTTATAAACTTGTTCGGTTGTATCCACCCGAACGTTTAAACAAATTGTTTGAGCTAGTATTGTGCCTCAAATATTTAATTATGAAAGCAGATCCACAAAATTATTTCGCACACAAATTTTTGCCTTGCATTATAGCCGGGCTAACCGCAGGTTTTACCTTTAGTAGAATTAGTACCAGGCTATTTCACGGCCAGGTTCCATTATTACCCGCCATCATCATTGGCCTTCTATTCCTCACATTTACTATTTTTTATTCATATAGATGGCACAAGAAATCAAAGCTGCAGCAAGTTGATAATGAAAAGACTTCGTTGTACTGGCAAGACCTGATTGCGTATTTTATTGCCTTTGATTTAAGCATGTTTGGCTGGCAAAAACTTTTTCATTTACAATTCTTTACTCCTCTGGGCAAGCTAGATATGCCATTTAGTTCTTTTTCGGGCGATGAGCTGCTTTTTGCATTTTATGGACATTCACATGCCTTTGTCATCGTAATAGGAATTATAGAAATCGTAGGATCATTGTTCATAGCGATAAAAAAAACCCGGATGCTGGGGCTTTTTATCCTCCTTCCTTTGCTGCTAAATATCCTGATCATGGATTATTTTTATGGATTAAGGTACAATGTAGTTCTGCATGCATTTGTAATGCTTGCTGGCGTTGCCTACCTGATCTTTATACATTATACGAAACTGATATTGTTTTTCTTCCCCGCCCTTCCTTCTGATAGAAGAAGAATAGCAGCTACCTTGCCAGCCCTGGTTATACTCTTGCCGCTGGTAGTTATGACAACTTATGCCTTTCCCGAAGACAATCCTGCATTAACGGGAAAGTATTCTGTTAAAGAACTAACTATTAACAATATTCCTGTAACCGGCCATAATGATCAAGACAGTATTTTAACAACTGTTTACATGGACATCGGTAATGATTGCGTTTTCGAATATAACAACCTCAAACGTAGACACTTTGGAAAATACACCTTTAATCCTGATAGCAATTCCTTTGAGGTGAAATGGCGATACCCCAGCCCCACTCCACCTCCACTTAGTGCATCTTTAGTGAGAAATACGGATAACCAATTGAGGCTAGATGCTGAAATGGGCGGAAAACATATAAATTGTATCCTGAAAAAGCAGAATTAAAGAGAGTTTTCGGATTAAAAAGAGAGATGCTCAGCGATGAAATCTCATTACACAAATCTTCCAATGCTCTTTATATACCCCATGTGCAATCCTTCATGATAATTATTAAACACCAACGAATCCTGCAAAGAACCAAGGTGAAATCCTGTTATTGTGTTCCGCTCGGTGAAAGAAACAAATTTTCCATTCGCCAGATCTGTCTCTGTTTGATCAATTGCTGAAATCAAAAGAGATTTAATTTCATCCGCCTCGTTTTGTGAAATCGGTCTGGTTGGTTTTGTACCCGGTTTATAGCTGTCAAAAAAATCATCTGTAATATTTATTGGCAGGTTAGATGCTTTGTATATTAACCCTTGCTGTGCGGCAATGATGTGTCCTATATTCCAGATGATATTGTTGCTAAACTTATCCGGCACTATATTCATTTGTTCTAAACTATACTGGTCAAAAAACTCCAGGTAAATTTTCCTGCTTGTCTTCCATGCTTTGATTGTTGCTTCCATTGATTGTTGATTTTTTATAAATCCTGTATGATATTTTTTAACCCAATGTGTCTGTCTTTTCCATCTTGATGTAACAGAAAAAAATTACAAGTAGTTCACAAACCCCTCCATATTCGTCCTAATCTTATATACTTTGCTATAGCTAACTATATAAAGCGTCTTCATATCGCTGTCTCCAAAACAAAGACTCACAGGGAATGAAGGCAGATTGATCATCCCCACAAATTCTCCTTTTGAATTAAAAATTTGTACCCCATAATAAGTAGCCACATAAAGATTGCCTTGTTTATCAATCGCCATCCCATCAGCGCTTGACGACTTCCCTTTTCTGTCCAGCACATTTTCGATCAGGAATAATTTTGCAAACTTGCGTCCATTGCTGATGGTACCATCCGCATTCACATCATAAGCCCAGATAAAATTATCTTTCTCACTTTTTACAGGATACCACGACTCATCATCATAGCAGTTATTGATGTAAAGAGTTTTGCCATCAGGCGATAATAAAATACCATTCGGCATTGCAAACTCATTCGGTTCTGTAAGCCTTGTTACTTTTCCATCAGGTGAAACATAATAAACTGCTCGACCAGGCTGGAATTTTTTTGCTTCAAGAGTAAACTGCGGATCAGTAAAGTAAACGCCACCTTTAGCATCAGTAATAACATCGTTAGGACCATCAATTGATTTTCCATCATATTTGTCAGCAATTACTTTTACTACTTCTCCTTTTGTTGTCATCTCCACTACACGATGCCCCATCATATCACAAACAAGCAGGTTGCCATTTTTATATGGATACAATCCGTTGGTTTGCATTCTTCCTTCTGTAATATTTCTATAACTGCCATTAGGATCCAGTTCAACTGTCGAACTCTTTTTCGGGTCAGCGCCAAAATTCTGATCGAAATACATGTTAGAAAAATAAATTTTGCTATTCATCCATTTCGGTCCTTCAGCAAAATTTAATGTTGGTTTTGTTTTTTTTCCATCAACAACCAATTCCAGTTTAGCATTTTCTGGTATGATAGTATGGTATGCTGCCAATGCTGCTTTTTGTTTTTCTAAATAATCAGCACGGGCGGGCCAGAACATATCTAATGCATCACAACCCAGGTCGCCAATCTTTGCGCCATGCACCATATTCGATGGAAGACGAACTACATCATTTGCTTTCATTGCCTGTTCTCCATCAAGGATGATTTCATTGCATTCGCCACGCAGCACAAACATCATTTGTTCTTCAGGATGTATATGATGCGGGAAAGTTGAATTAGGATCCATTGAAATAAAGCTCAGCTGCGTATTTTTTCCGGAAATTAATCTTGTATGTGCGCCTTCAGCAATTTTTGTTAGCTGAATATCATATAGATCATACACTTTATTGGGAGTAACATTTGGAGTTTGCGTGGTTTCAATATCTGCTACTTCCGTTGGAAGATTTTTTATACCAGCCTTTTGAAGATAATCCAGCCGCAAAGGACTGTAAACCTCCAACAGCCTGGCACCAGAGGCACCCGCGGTTACGGAATTTTTAGTTCCTTTTTCAAGATATACAAAATCCGTTCGTGGAGTACCACTATGTGTTCCATCAGGCACTTCTCTTTTTTGGGAAATCATAGTAACCGATGATCCATTTATCAATTGATCTATTGATCCTTCAAGCACAAATACAAACCTGCCGGCTGGTAAAACTTCTTCAGGAATTTTTGCATTGGGATCAAGACGGAGCAGACTAACCATATTGCCGGTTCCCCAAAATATCCTGGCACTTACACCAGGAAACAATACAATGCTATCTAAACTATTAGCGCTTTTTACTTTTGCTGCTTCAAGATTTGATTCAATCGAATTATTTGGAAGGCCTGGAATTTCTCTAACAGTTAAGTTATGTTTCTTGATCAGTTCCTCGTTTTTCTTTTGCCATTCGGCTCCTGAATTGGGATTAGAAGTAGACGTACAATGCGTAAACGCAATTAAAATTGTAGCAAGCAGGCCATTAAAAATAATGTTGACCGGTGATGTCAATTTCATGGTTTAAATAGTTTGTATTATTGATTTGGGAAATAATTATTTCATTTCAAGTGTCAAATTTACATTTGTTTTTTTTGTGAATAGAATTGTATGTTTTTTTCAATAGTTTCCAAACTCATTTCATAAATTTGAGTTCAACTAAATACGCTATTATGAAATACTTTTTTACTTTGTTATTCCTCGTTGGAGGTTTAACAACTTTTGCTCAGAACGCTATTGATGGAAACTGGAAAGGCACACGGGAAACACCGAATGGCACTTTCGAAGTCAATTACACTTTTAAGGTTGAGGGAAGCGACCTTAAAGGCACCTGGAAAACTCAATTTGGCGAAACTCAATTAGAGAAAGGAAAGGTAGACGGTAAAAAATTCTCTTTCACTATTTCTTTTAATGATATAACCGTTAATAGTACCGGGGAACTGACTAATGAAAACGAAATTACAATTAAGAATGAAAGAGGTGAAATGAAACTAACCAGGGTAAAACCTTAGCTCCAATTTCGTTTATTATACAAGAGCAAAAATCCTGCGTTGATTTTTTTTATGAGCCGGGCAGAAGTACTACTATTTAGCTTCAGTGGCGTCGCACTCTTGTACTTTTTATCTTTATGGAGCGACTTATAAAGTCACTTGTACTTTTTAGCTTTATGGAGCAAAGTATAAAGTCACTAATTTATCCCTTAAGAAATATAAATACACTACAGCATACAGGAATGTCCGTACAAATCATTTATTGATTTGGGGAAATTTTATTTTATTCCGGATAGGAAATTTACATACTCATGAATAAGACGATTGCAATACTTGCCTGCATAGCTGTTTCAATAACAGTATCGGCACAAAAAACTAATGTGGACCTTTTGAACCAAACAACAATTTGCAATCCGATAAATCTAAGTTACCGGTTTTGTCTCGATACACCTTCGAGACGAGAGGCCGCCGACCCAACAATGGTTCTATTTAAAGGAGAATATTATTTGTTTGCCTCCAAGTCTGGTGGATATTTTCATTCAACAGATTTGGTTCAGTGGAACTTAATAACAACCAACGATCTTCCACTTGAAGACTATGCGCCTACGGCTGTGGTGATGAAGGATACATTATATTTTATGGCTTCGGCGAACGCTCCTTTAAAAATTTATAAAACCGCAAATCCAAAAGCTGGTAAATGGGATGTTGCAAACTCCACTTTTCCTATCGGCATGATTGACCCGGACTTGTTTCTTGATGAGGATGGCAAATTATATTTTTATTATGGCTGCTCTAATGTGAATCCAATTTCGGGAGTTGAGTTGGATACCAAAACACTGAATCCGATCGGGCCATCAACCGTTCTCTTTAATAGTAAAAAAGAACAATACGGCTGGGAGCGGCCCGGAGACTATAATACAAGGGACACCAGGCCATGGATAGAAGGTTCCTGGATGACAAAACGCAATGGTAAATATTACTTGCAGTATGCAGGTCCCGGAACAGAATTTAAAAGTTATAGCGATGCAGTTTATGTTGCTGATAAACCGCTGGGGCCTTTTACACTGGCAGCTAACAATCCGGTATCTTATAAGCCGGAAGGTTTTATCGCAAGCGCCGGTCATAGCAACACCTTCCAGGATAAGTATGGCAACTACTGGCATATTTCCACCATGACGATTTCTCAAAAGCACATGTTCGAAAGAAGGCTTGGCCTTTTCCCGGCATTTTTTGATAAGGATGGAGATTTTTCCGTTTATACAACATTCGGAGATTATCCTTTTAAAGTGCCTTCAAAAAAAATCAATAATCCGGATGAATTATTTCCGGGATGGATGCTGCTCTCCTATCATAAACCTGTCCAGGTGTCTTCGACATTGAGCGGCCATGAAAAAGAAAATGCAGTTGATGAGGAAATCAGGAATTTCTGGAGCGCTAAAACCGGTGACAAAGGCGAATGGCTCTCGATGGATTTACAAAAGCAATGTACAGTTAATGCCATCCAGTTAAACTATGCTGAGAATGAAACGAAGTTATTAGGCCGTAGTTCAAATATGTACTATCAATACCTGCTTGAATATTCTCCTGATAATAAAACATGGAAAACATTATCGGATAAAATTAAAAACACAACCGATGTACCGCATGATTATATAGAATTAAAAACACCCATCAAAGCCCGTTACATACGCATCACCAATTATCATGTACCTGACGGAACATTTGCATTAGCAGGCTTACGCGTTTTTGGCAATGCTGGTGGAAAAGCACCTTCAATGACCGCAGATATAAATATCAACCACTCTCCTTCCGATAAAACTGTGGCAGCTATTAAATGGAAAAAAGCTCCCGGTGCAATCGGCTATAATATCAGGTATGGTACTTCAAAAGATAAATTATATCACACTTACCAGGTACTGGACGCGGATGAGGTAACGATAAGAAGTTTAAATGCCGGTGAAAAATATTATTTCGCAATTGATGCATTTAATGAAAGCGGCATTAGCAAAGCAAAAGCGATCACCGAAGTTGATTAACATTTAAACATTCAAGACACAAATAAAGAATATAAAAACCAGTGATTCGCATACCTGGTGCACAAGCTTACAAAAGGTAGCCCGCTCAAAACAACCGTCTTTCTATTCAGCTTTGGGAAGAAGTTTTGAAGCAACAATTATTATTTTACGGCGTGACATTTTCAAGAGAATCCTTAATTCTTTTTTCTTCTGCCTTTGTACGTTTTTTAAAAAACCCACGCAGCAAAAAATTATGCTGCAAGGCTTCCATGTTCTCATCCAATTTCCCAGTCAGGCGCAGGACTCCGTCCTGTGTCTGCCCTGTTACTACTGCTTTGAGTTGAAGGATATTTCAACAACACAAATTTAGTTCGGGATATAAAATAAAAACACGATGAGCAACAGGTATAAATTTATTGATAATGAAGGAGTATATTTTACCAC
>JBDSAP010000267.1:0-4474 GCA_039922055.1 Ferruginibacter sp. | reverse complement strand
CGGAACAATGTAGGTTACTGCCTTTGTGTTGATCTATGCACAAAAATAAATGTAGGCGATGACGGTACTACATTCCCCAGCGCATGGACAGGTATCGGCCAGGCATTTAATATAACAACAGGTATTGGCCCCAAAGATTTTGACGCAGCGGGATATGCAGGCGGAAGTGGTAAATACGCCATTTCCAGCGTAATACGACTTACCGGCCAGGCAGCACCTAAAGCAGCAAGCGGCAACCCGATAGAATACCGGTTTTTAGTAAGCGATAATCCGACACCAAATGGTGGTGCTGTACCAGCACTGGCAAGTTTTACAAAAATTGTTGGTGTAACTCCCGGCCTGTTTGCAGTAAGCGTTGTTGCCAAGCTCATGGATAAAACCTTCCCATTCCCGGTGTATGACATCTATAGCGACCAGGCAGACTTTGACGCAAATGGATGGTTTGATATGAACAATGCCGTTAACCGAACTTTGGTAAATAATGGATTGGGCAGTTTGAGCAATTACTGGTTTATAGATGAGGATACTTTGATAGCAATGGATACGAGAGTATTAACCACGGCGCCTGATGTACCAGTTGCAGCGGCAGCTCCCGGAAGCCCTGTGCCTGCTGCTAATAAAATACCCATCGAGAAAGTTGCCATAAGATTTGAAATAAGGGAAGTGGTGGATAAACCCACTAACAATTTCATCATTATGCCGGGCAGTGGTAAAACGCTTAACTCCGCAATTATCAACAACAACTCCGTGTTTATGAAGTTGTCGATAACAGAGCTGGAAGCAACCGGTCTTTGTACACCGATCGGTGGAACGGTGCATGCTAAATACACTGTTTATCATCCGCATCTTGGCGCTGCATTCATGCACTTGAACAATAATAGTTTAACAGTGAACAGGAATATTACCGGTGACGGTTTCCTTACACTGAGCGGCAATACAAACCCCGCCGTAGACGGAAATGCAAACAATAGCTTGCAGCTAAATAATCCGCCGGCTGATATGACTCAATGCACCTACTCGTTGAAATTTTATGCGCAACCACGTTTGCACAATGGCGATAATGCATGGTCATACAGCGGGCCACTTGAACAGCTCTTCTTTTACAATATATAAACACAATCATTGGCCAGTCGCTTACCACTGGCCAATTTTTTACAATCACATCTGCGCCTTCAATTGATGAGCTACTTTTGGGTTCCATCTGCATAGATAGGCTAATGTATTCTGCATTATTCAGTTCGTCCTTATCATTGTTTGCAATCAAAAAGCAAAAAGGTAAGCCCCGGTTTTCGCCAAACAATCCCTTGTATTCAGCCAACCTAAAACACACAATAACCCTCTCGAAAATCCAAATAAGGAACCTATAGTCCATAGTGAAACTGTGCTGCAACTCCTCTTCAGCCATTTTATTGTTTAAAAATATTTTTTAATATTTCAGAATTAAAAATATATTTAGCGCCTTAAAAAACTTTATGAAAACAACGTACACCCTAGTACTGGCAATTATTATTGCCAGCAGCGCAAAAGCGCAATTCGACCCGGCAAAAATTTCAGCCAGCCTTTCAGGAAATTATACAATGTATAAAGGCGAGTTCCAAAAATCGACGCCCGGCGCAAAAATCGACATTGGTTATGGTCTTACCGAGAAATCCAGGATAGCACTCGGTTACACCTACCACATGCCTATCAAAGTGCCATCAACGATAGCCACCAACAATGGGATGGAATCGAAGACCCTCGCTTCAGAGGTGAAATACAAATTTTCTACCATCTCGTTAACAGGCAACTACTCGTTTGTGGGAACAGATGAAGATGATTTTTTGCTGTATGCAGCTATTGGCGCTGCTTATGTAATGGTAAAGTATGACGAGCAAACAAAGGAAGCAATGCCGCTGGTTATTCAATGACATACCAGGCAGAGCCCGGAAAAGAAACAGGCTTTACAATAAATGCAGGTCTTGGTGTACAGTACCGGGTAGGCGCTGTCCATGTTTTTGGCGATGCTGGTCTGGCTTTTCCCGCTAACCAGGCTAATGGCCAATACATCACGAATAATATTCCAACGCATTTCGTGTTCAATGCGGGAATACGCATTCCTTTTGGAACAAGTGATTATTAATAACAATTTTTTTCAACCTAAAGGGCTGTCTAACGACGGCCTTTTTTATTGCAATTAAGTTCCGTCACAAAAAATTGCGTTCATACAAAAAGTGGGCTGGCAGGTAAATTGTATAATAAAAATTTGGAGCCCGGCTGTTGAATTTCAATTAATCTTCATTGGCAGCCAGTCCCGATCCTTTATCGGGATCGCAGCCGATAGCTATCGGCTTTTGTACATTTTATCTTTGGTGAACAAGCCTTTATTGCGCCGCTTACCGCTGAGTCACAAAGGAGCCTGGATGAACACATTCTAAAAACAAACAACAAAAAATGTAATGTTGTACCAATGAAAAAAAAGACGAGTGGCATCTTAAGAATCGGCACCAGCAATATTGTGGTGCCGGGAACCAAGCAAACTTTCCCTCCAGAATTTCAACACAAGAGCAGGCTCAACTATTACAGCTCCATATTTAATTCCCTTGAAATAAACAGCAGCTTTTACAAAGTTCCAATGGCATCCACTTTTGAAAAATGGTCGCTTGATGTTCCGGATAATTTTCGTTTCACCATCAAGCTTTCAAAAGAAATTACCCATATAAAGGAATTGAAGATTGAGCTTTGCAACATTGACCTGTTCTTAAAAGCAGCAGATCGTATCGGCGAAAAAAAGGGTTGCATACTTGTTCAATTTCCTGGCAAGATCAGCTTTGATTATTATAACAAGGTGGAAGAAATTTTGCAGCGGCTAACTGCATCAGAATACCGCAACGACTGGTGCATAGCCATAGAATTTAGAAACCCAACATGGCATGTAAGCGAAACCTTTGAGCTGCTGAATGAATACGAAGCATCAATCGTGTTACACGATATTCCAAAAGCCAAAAACCAGGAGGTAAATAAAGGTGCCGCATTTATATACATCAGGTACCATGGCCCCAAAGGTGATTACCGGGGTAGCTACACGGATGATTATCTAAAAGCGGAATTCAAAAAAATAAAGGGATGGCTAAAAGAAGGTAAAGATGTTTATGCATACTTCAATAATACAATGGGCAGCGCTCTGGAAAATGCAATCAAATTAAAAACAATCGCCAGGCTATAAGTCGTTAAAACAGAAAAGTATTTTTGTGCGAATTTTTTTATATTACCAAATTCCAAATTGACATAAAATGAAAAAAGGATTCGCTTTTCTTGTATGCCTATGCTTCTTGTTTTTTCAACAGGCAATTGCATGCACCACATTCTTTATAAACAAGAATGGCCAGCTCGTATTCGGCCGCAACTATGACTGGATCTCAGATGCAGGAATGGTTTGCACGAATTTGAGAGGCCTGGGTAAAACCTCTGTGACGCAACGGGACGGTAGCGCTATTAGCTGGGTATCGAAATACGGAAGCATCACCTTTAATCAATACGGAAAAGAATTCCCAACCGGAGGCATGAATGAAAAAGGATTGGTAGTAGAATTAATGTGGGCCGATGGAAGCCAATATCCTAAAGCCGACGCAAGACCCGCCATTGGCGTACTTCAATGGATACAATATCAATTAGACAATAATGCAACCATTGAAGAGGTGATCGCAAGTGATGCCAAAATTCGCATCTCCCGTGATAATCCTCCGTTACATTATTTAATAGCGGATGCAAATGGAAATGCGGCTACCATCGAGTTTTTTAATGGAAAAATAGAAGTGCATCAAGGAAAAGATCTGCCCTTTCCTGTACTTACTAACAACCCTTATACTCAATCGGCGAAGACCGCTGTTGATGCAAACGTGTTAAAAGGTGATACGAGTTTTTCTTTCCGGGATAATTCGCTTCAGCGTTTTACAAAAGCCTGCTCTATGGTACAACAATATCAAACAGCAACAATTAATAAACCGGTGATAGATTATGCATTTGATATACTAAATAGAGTGGCGCAGGAAGACTTTACAAAATGGAGTATCGTATATGATATTAAAAATAAAAAGGTATTTTTTAAAACAGCCGATTACCAGGATGTCAAATCGTTTTCTTTCAATTCATTTGATTTTAATTGCACAGCCACTGCCAGGGTCATCAACATGAATCAACAAATGCGTGGGCCTGTTGATAAGAACTTCCAGCCATTCAGTGCTGAAATAAATCGATCCGTAATGACCAAAGCGGTGGAAGAAAGTAAAAGCCAGGTAACAATTAGTGATGATGAAAAGGAAGGAAATATCGCCTACGCAAAAAAGATAAAGTGCAAAGATTAATGGGGATTGCCAATCGATTGGAAATCCAGTTTCAAACCATTATAAATATTCAAACAGTCTATGGATGTCTTCGCTATCATTAAATAGATGTGGCGCTATACGCATACTTTCTCCCCGGAAACTGATGTAGATAT
>JBDSAP010000266.1:0-14567 GCA_039922055.1 Ferruginibacter sp. | reverse complement strand
AATTAAAAGAAGGTATGACGCAAAGGGAACTGTCTGGTATTATCGCGGAAGCGCAACAAAAATTCGGAGGCGGATCTGCTGATGCAATGGTTCTTTTTGGCGAATCATCTTCTTTTCCGCATGGCAGCGTTAAGCCACAAACATTAAAGAAAGGCGATATTGTATTAATGGATTGTGTATGCAGTGTTGAAGGTTATTCATCCGATATAACGAGGACGATTGTATTTGGCGCTGAACCCACCAAACACCAACTCGAAATATGGAACCTCGAACAAAGGGCACAGGCGGCAGGATTCAACGCTGCAAAAATCGGCGCAGCTTGCGAAGCCGTAGATGCTGCTGCCCGCAAAGTGATTACCGATGGAGGTTTCGGGCCAGGATATAAACTGCCGGGACTACCGCATCGTACCGGCCATGGTATTGGTATGGACGTACATGAATGGGGCAACATGGTGAAAGGCAATAAGCAAATATTAGAACCGGGCATGTGTTTTAGTGTGGAGCCAACCATTTCTATTCCCGGCGAATTTGGCGTGCGAATGGAAGATTGTGTGTACATGACTGAACAGGGAGCTAAATGGTTTTCACAACCGGCCAAATCTATAGCGGAACCATTTGCATGATAACAGATAGCGGCAGATAGGCCTGGTTTTTTTTGAAGTTATTTATTAAATTTCGCCGGCATCTTGTCCATTCCTCCTTGAGATAATTGAGAAGTTGGTCGAGTTTGTTTAGAGAGTTTCTTACAAAATATTTTGGCCCATATAAGAACTCAACACAATAAGCGACAACTATAATCTTGCTGGTAGCAGTACTTAAATCTTTTATTCGCCATCCTTCGCACACCTGAAGCCCGTGTGCTCGAGGCCTGTATCCGGTGAGGTTTTCATGCGGGAGCTAACACGGTAACCTTTGCAGTAGGATGCATTGCACATGAAGGATCCTCCTCTTACCACTTTTTTTGGAATGATTGGTTCCATAGGGTCATAGCTTTTTAAAGGTCCGCCGGGATTTGTGGAAACACTATCTTTTACCTCTTTATAATAATCATTCTTATACCAATCGCTGCACCACTCCCAAACATTACCTGCCATATCATATAATTTAAAACCATTCGCCTGAAAGGATTTTACAGGAGCCAATCTATCAAACTTGTCCCATCTATTATTTAGATTAGGAAAGCTGCCCTGCCAGGTATTCGCTTTTGGTTTCCCTGCTTCCACGTCTTCATCACCCCAGGGATATTTCGCGTTCTTTAAATTGCCTCTTGCAGCGTATTCCCATTCGGCTTCTGTTGGCAGCCTTTTGCCGGCCCATTTACAATAAGCCATTGCATCATCCCACGAAATATGTACAACCGGATAATTCTCTTTGTCCTTGATATTACTATTGGGCCCTTGCGGATGTTTCCAATCTGCACCGTTCTGCCATTTCCACCATTGAGCAACATCATTCAATGCTATTGCATGATCTGGCGGAGTGAACACGAGCGATGATGCCACCAACTGGTCCTCATCAGGCTTTGGTGTTCCGGCAGGCAATTGCTTTTTTAGGTCTTCCCAATCAGGTTTTTTTTCTGCCGTAGTTATATACCTGGTAGCATCCACAAATTGCCTGAATTGTGCGTTGGTTACTTCAGTAACATCCATCCAAAAAGACTTTATCGTTACCCTATGTTGCGGATATTCATCGTCCTTTCCTTCATCATCTGATGCGCCCATTAAAAATTCTCCGGCGGGAATTTTCACCATTCCTTCAAACGAACTTTTACCCTCAATTATAGAGGATGTATCGGACCTAACCGAAAAGCGTGCAGGCATATTGCTTTCACAAAATAAAGCAGTATCAGCATGAGCAGCTTCTACATTACTGTCGCCCGAATAACAGGAAGGCATAGCAAGAGCGATCAACAAAATATATATCAGCCAAAACTTTTTGAAATGCATTTACTCTAATTGATAAACGTATTTATTGCACCTTAGCGGCAGAAAATTAAGGAGTGAAAGTAGGCAATAATTATTTTTAATTTATGGAAGGGCATATTTCATGAAGGATAGGTGGATGATTTATCACTAGCTACTTATGCTGGCTCATTGTGCAAACTGAAATAGTACTAAAGATGAGATTTATGGGTCGATCACACTGATGCAAGATCCCATGTAAGCAGCGGTTTTATTATGTGTCTTTATTATTGTCAATTATTTTGGTCAAAGGGATAGTTCTGCACATATCTTCATCAGACTGGAAACCATTGCTTGTGTTAGCTGTAGATTTATTCGACTTCAAATTTTCTATTTGCCTCTAATTGTTTTAAAAGCTGGGCAGTTTGGTCGTTAAGCTTTTTAAGTTCTGTTTTTTGATTATGGTTATAATAAATATTATTTCTTCCATTGTCAAATTTTTTAAAAGCCAAATTGAATTCACTCACGCTTTTAAATATTTTTTTCCTTTGCACCAAAAAAGAAAATTGATTGTAGCAAGTATGGTCAATTGATTGTGATATAGATATTTCAGTGTCGCCATCTTTTGATTGTATGTATTTTGGAGGATAGACGATTTCCTTGTCGATTTGCTTTTTATGATTTATATAAAAAGTGAGAGGATTATCAACGTCAAGGAAAATTGATTTGGATATGCCACATCCATCGATTCTTTGGAGAAATGTTTTGTCATTTTTCTGCCAAAAGATATAGTGAGCATCAAAATCACCGCAAGAGTCTTCTGAATTATAGTATCCAATACATTCCAAAGTATAATCAAGAATTGTGTCAATGCGATCCTGAATTAGGCGGTCTCTAAAAGCTTGAGCTTTCTGTTTAATATCCACTGCATTCTGTCCAAAGGATATTGTTGTCGCAAACATTAAAAGTGAAAGTAATAGTCGAATCATTGAATTTTATAAGTAAGATACAGTGGCAACGTTTCTCCATAAAATTTGTAGCTAACCCAAAAATCAGTGCAAGCTGAAAATAATCTACTACGGAACACTACTTCACAGGCGCAGGAATGAGGCATAGCAAAGTGCGATGATTTCCTGTGCCATGCATTTGACAATCTAGGAATTTTTTTAAACCCTACTTGATAAATAGCTAACTGACCGGCACAGGAAGCTAACGCTCATATCCCACGCCTCATTCCTGCGCCTGGTGGGATGAAAGTAGGCAATAATTATTTTTTAATTTATGCAAGGTGCGGCGACCTTTTTATAAATAGGTCGTGTCAGCGAAATTATTAGTGTCGCCAAAAAAAGAGCGACATGAATAATTAATGAACCTGATAAATTCTCCCACGTGTTATGATATTTGATGTCGTTGATTAAATCTCCGGTAAAACTATCACCGCCATTTGCATAAACAATAAATGTATTCACTAAAATTAGTTCAACGATAAATGCAACTGCAAAAAACAACGGTTTGTTTAGTCGCAGTTTTGATGAGATAATTGTAAAAGTTATGGATTGAATAAGTGTTGCTATAAGTCCAAAAATGATAATAAACCAAAATAGATATGAAAGGATTTCCATTGTCAAGCCGGTAAATATTTTGTAACCTGTCAAAAGGATGACAGCAAACACCAAATGGAACAATAAGAAGGTTGCGAAATGTCTTTTGAAATCGGGTGTCATTAAATTTTAGTTTCGGTTTTATTGTCACTTTCTCCCAGTTGTTGGTAAGCCGAACTTCATATCTACGCATACCAACAACGGCGTAGAAGAATCTTTACTTTGAAAGAAGCAGTGCTGTCAACCAAAAGACTTTTCGAAAACGAAAAAACCTTCAACTGAAAGAATGTTGTTCTGTTAGTGAAAGAATATTGTCATCGGGGTCTTTAAACCAAGCAACTTTTGCTCCACTTGGAGAAGTCCAAACACCTAAATCATCTTGCTCAAGGAAGTTATACTTCTCACAAAAAATATTTTTTTCATTTAATGATTTTATAATTGAAACAATGTTGTCAACGTTCCAACCTAAAACGGTAAATGCTTGAGACTTTAATTCTTGAACAATGGTAACTCTTAATAAAGTTCCGTTAGCTTCAAACTCTAACGCATAGTTGTCTTCAGATAATAACTTTAGGCCTAAAGTGTCTTTATAAAATAATTTTGCTTTGCCTGGTTTTGTCGTCGGAACAAAAGCTTTAAGTTTTT
Source organism: Ferruginibacter sp. (assembly GCA_039922055.1). GTDB lineage: Bacteria > Bacteroidota > Bacteroidia > Chitinophagales > Chitinophagaceae > Ferruginibacter. The sequence goes on along the minus strand of JBDSAP010000266.1, from coordinate 10,420 downwards.
TGTCGGCAAGCATGTTTAATAATTTTAAAGGTTAATTTAAAATAGCAACCAACTCACAAATTTTGTGCAAGCTGAAAATAATCTATTACGGCAATCTATCCAAATAGGCATGATTGAAGCATAAATACACTCAATTCTGCTACGGAAATGCTACCAGAAAAAATAGTCAATACTAACCACGATCCCTCACTTGGCCATGAGATGAGTCTCACTGGCGACCTTTGCCTATCTCTCAAAAAAATTAAAACTGGCCTCCCAACATCGCCATTGCTTCGAGACCGCTCCCCCCAGGCGCAGGAATGAGGCATAGCAAAGTGCGATGATTTCCTGTGCCATGTGGTTGACAATCTATGAAAATTTTTAAGCCCTACTAAATAGCTAACTAATCGGCACAGGAAGCTAACGCTCAGATCCTATGCCTCATTCCTGCGCTTGGTGGGAGGGGGGATTTAAAAAGGCAGGTCGTCCAAAAAATCATATGTATTCTTTACAACTTTTGGATGTAATGTCTTGTAGTAACTTTGGAAGAAAAGTGCTACTGTGGTGACTGCATTTATTACAAAGTAAGTATAAACAGTATCTGTTATTAAATAGTCTGTGTCTGTTTTTCCATGAAATGCTGTTTTTTCACTCCTTAGCTTTTCAACCGATTGTGCTATTGATACCAACTGGCTTCCAATTGTTTTGATTTCTTTTGGCAACTGATCATTTGTGAAACCGAATTCTTTGAGGATAATTAAAGTCAAAGAATAAAGAGTTTCTTTACCAGTTACTTTTGCATTAATTTTTTCATCCTTTAAAATCTCTTTGATTATACTTTCTAGTGCGGAATTTGCTAAGCCCACAGCTAAGCTTGGGTCCGTTTCGGCTTGCCGAAAAGCTTTAACAAAAGTGTTGTAAGCGGTTTTATATTCCGATTTTAGGGAATTTTTAAAAACCGGAACCGATGGAATAAAGTCAGGTGTCTCGACATTCATGTCTATAGCAACTTTGAGAAGTAATTCACCTGGCATATTATGCAGGGTTTGGAGAAGGTCAATTTCCTTATTTTCTTTAAACGCTACCCTGAAATTTTCCCAATGATAATCATCTACTTCATGCCACTTCTCAATATACATACGCACTTCTCGGTACGATTTGTACTCATCCCAAATAGCTGTTTCAGCTTGCGTGATCAGTTTCATTAAATACTTCGGAGAAATAAGTTCGTTCATATTGAATTCATTAATTTTTGAAATCGTTTACAGGATGGCGGTCTACTCACACTGGCGCACGCATGAGGTAGCAAAGTGTGATGATATCCTGCGCCTGAGGTTGAAGCTAATTTACCGGCACAGGAAGCTAACGCTCATATCCCACGCCTCATTCCTGCGCCTGGGGCTTAATATTTAATTGAAATGCTTTCCAATGCTTTTACCTAACTCTTCTTTTTAGACTTTACAAGTTTATTCAATAAAATATTTCCTTCCCGATCCAGCACCGGGGTTGTATTGTCACAATTGCTAAGAATAATTACCCCTATTCTCGATTCTGGTTCGAAAATCATAAATGAATTGTAGCCAGCTACCGTTCCATCATGCATCACTTTTTTATTGTCAGTATTATCGTCTCTTATAAATAATCCAAGTCCATACCCTTCATCTTTCTTTTTGCTTATGAAAGTTTGAGTTGTTTGCATACTATCTCGATAATGTTTACCCAGAATGTCTGTATCTGCAGTTAATGCCATAGCAAATCGAGCTAAGTCGTTAGCTGTTGTAAAAATACCGCCGTTAGGAACTTTATAGCCTCTTCCAGCAAGTTCTCTTGTAGATGCAGCCGTTCCATAGACATTAGAAGATTGGTTCCAGTGATATCCAGCGGCGATTTTATTTTTATTAACCGGATTAACGATATAAAAACTGTTGAACATGCCGTGAGGGTGGAACACCATCTCCTCCACTAAGTCAATAAAGGGCTTTTGTACGACACGAGATAGGGCTAATCCTAGAATTGCATATCCGATATTAGAGTATTCATAAGACTTACCTATTGGAACTCTCAATTTTGTGACGGGTATGGAACTTAAGACTTTGTTTTCCCACTCTTCAATGGAACCGGTAGCATTATTAATAAGATCTTCAGGTTCTCTTGCCAAACCTGAAGTATGATTTGCCAACTGGCGGAATGTAATGTAATCCCCTTCGTTTTTGCCATCTTTATTAACCTTTGAGAGTTCCGGCAAGTATTTTATCACTGGCTCATCCAGCCTTAACTTGCCATCCTGCACCAACAACAGCATGAGATAGGCTGTGATCGTTTTTGAAATAGAGCCAATCCGGTACACAGTACCTGTGTCAGCCAGTCGAGATTCTTGATTGTTCATTTTCCCAAAAGCCCGTGACCAAAGAATGCGGTCACCTTCAAAAATGGTTGCAGAAAAACTTCCTGTAGTATCCCGGGCTACCTTACTATTGATTTCTTTTTCAAAATCCGAAATAATCTTGTTGACATTGGCATCCCCTTGAAATGCATCGCTATCGCCTTGTGCAAATGCAAAGGAAATATGCGTCATATAGAGCAGGAGGGGTAGGATTTTTTTCATTTGTAAGAGAGGTTATGTTTAAAATGACACACAACTCACAGATTTGCACAATTGAAAATAATCTACTACGGCGATCTATCCAAATACACTTGATTAACGACTATCAATCCATCAATTCCCCTCTTCACCCTCCACCTTCTTTGGTGTTGGTTTACCCTGCTTAATGCGATAGCTGAGTGTGCAGTTGATCTGCCTTCTTCGATATTGTGAATTGCTTTCAGTGAAAAAATTAGGACCGGTACCGATCCTTCTGTCGCGGCGGGAGTGGAATACATCTAATACTTTTAAGTTGATGCTTCCGTTGCCTTTAAATATATCCTTGCTCGCAGAAAAATCAATGTAATAAACCGGCTTGCGTTTGCCCTGGCAGTATTTTGAGCAAGCAAAGAATTACCAAGCAACAGCAGACTGGCAAGGACGATGTAACATGCAGAAGCAAACGGTTTTGGCTGACTATATTTCATAAGTGACTGCAAATATACAAGCCGGTTATTGATTGATGGATAGACGGGGTACTATATTTAGATCATTCAGAGCGTTACTTCGGCCTTGCTTATAAGCTGCGCTAAAAGTGAAACATTCTTAAAATAAAAAATCCCCGCTGCAAACGGGGATCAGAAAAATCAACAAATGCTATTGGCTTTATAAATCGTTTAATTAAACATTCCCTTTACCTTATCCATAATTCCTCCACCACCCGAAAACATTGATTTCAGATCCTGCAGATCAACATCGCCATCACCATCTTTGTCGAGTTTTCCTCCGCCAAATTTGTTGAGCATTCCCTGCAGATCCATTCCACCTGTTTTTCCTCCGCTTAGTTTATTAAAAATATCCTGGATATTAAAACCATTGTCAGACGGGTCAGCGGTCTTACTGGCTAACTGGTTCATAGTTTGCGGAACTACTTTATTTGCTGCTTCCCTGGCTGCCGCTTCATCCAGTCCCACGTTTGTTTGCAGATCCTGCGCATAGTTGTTGGTAGCTTCCTCTACAATAGCGTGCGATCCTGAACCACCGCCCTTAAAAAATCCAAGTACATCATTTAGCCGCCCACCCGAAAGTGCATTTTGTAATGTTGCCATAATTGAAGTGCCGGCGGTTTGCACAGCCTCTTCATTCTTTTCATTAGGAATGGCATTATTATTTACTATGGCATCTCCCGAATTTCCGCGAACGAGATTAATTAAATTGTCGAACATGGTATTTGATTTAAATGAGAAATTACGTTAAAAACTTTTTGGTAGAATGAAATTTGTTGCTACACTATCATGTGTATGAATGTAAGATTGTGAATCATAGCATAACAAGCAAACAGTTCATTTTAGTAAAAGTATTTCTTTTTGTCGATGACTTTCCGATAGTGATGTATTATTTAAGGACTTATCAAAACTGTTTTGGTAACATGAACGATTGGCATAGAATATGTCTTAATGAAGCGGTAAGTCTTAATTCTACACTTATTTAATTCATCAAAAAATCATGCCATGAAAAAAAGAAATTTTCTTTTATTTATTCCCGCCTTGTTTATTGTTGCATTTAGTTTCTCATCCTGCAAAGGCAAAGACAAAAAAGAAACGGATGCTACTACGGAAACAACCACAGCTATCGATACACCAGCCGTTACCACAACTGCCCCTGTGATGGTCAATGATGATGAGGCATTAAGAAAGGGAGTAACGGATGCCACTAAAGATTACCCAGGCGTAAAAGCAGAAGTATCGGATAGCGTGATCGTTTTATCAGGGGAAATAAAAAGAGCCGATTGGAAAAAACTAAATCCTACATTGAATTCATTGCACCCCAAACGTATCAAGAGCGACGATTTAACCATCAAATAAAAACGATACTATGTCATTACAAGATAAATATAAAACACTCATTGATGCTGCACATCAATCCGGCATAGCCGACCTCCAGGTGAGGGAACAGGATAACGTACTGTACATTGATGGCAGCGCTCCATCAGCCTCCGTAAAGGATAAATTATGGGACGTATATAACCAGGTAGATCCCGATTATAAAAGCGGTGACCTGGTATTAAATGTAAATGCAACAGCCGCAACAGGCTCAAAAGCAAAGGTTACCACCAACTCCACCAATTTAAATATTAGGAAAGGACCAGGCACTGACCAGGAAATAATTGGCAAGGCTGCGCATGATGAGGTCATCACCATATTAAGTGCGCCAAATGATCAATGGAGCCTTATTAAAACTGATAAAGGCGAAGAAGGATATGTGTACACTCAATACCTTACTCCCCAATAATTATAATACTATTGACTGTTTTGGCCGGTCTCTCTTCGTAGTTTTCAAATGCGGGTGAGACCGGCATATTTAATTATGCAATAAGAATAATTCGGCCCTGGAATTTCTCGCCTGCTCCCACGGATTTCTGCCTGCATTTAATGGCCTGGTATTGCCGAAGTCTTTTATCCGGGTGATCCTTGCTGGAGGTATGCGGCGGGTTAATAAATATCGTCTTACAATATCTGCTCTTTCTTTGGCCAGTTTATCGCATAAGGTTTCAACACCTTCGCCCTGGTAGGCATGGCCTTCAATTGCAAGTGAAATGGTAGGGTCTTTTCTCAATATACTTATTACGCTGTCCATTACCGAATAAGTTGTGGAAAACAATGAGGAAAAACCAGGCTCAAATGGAACTATGATCGCATCTTTATTCGGGCAACCGTTCAGCGCCGCCTCGCCGTAGTCATTTACGCAACTGTCCTTATCATCGGCGATGCCGTCTTCATCCTTGTCTTTTATAGCAACCGGTGGAAGCGGGATGGGATAGTTTAGAACAATTTCGGCGGTGCAATTGAAATCAACGGGCTCATTTTTTACCCTGCGGATCACGGAGCGTTTCTTACTTTTCGCTTCCATTTTAATTACCCTGCTGCTGTCGATGCCTCTGCCCAGCACATAAGTTTTTACGGCCAGCGCCCTGTTATAAGAAAGCCAGTAACAAATATAGTTGCTGCCTTCATCCAGGTACGAATAACCATTTATTGTAAGAGTGACGGAATCATTTTTGGACAGAACATCTGCAACGCTATCCATCAACCTGAATGTAGAGGTAAAATTTAAAGAGGATTGTTTGTATTCAAAAGGAATAATAACGATTACGTCATTTGATTTGGGTAAGGTATCTGTATGGGGTTTGCTAAAGGGCTGCTGCAATGAGTAAGAGGTCGAAAAATAATTGGTAACGATATTATGATCCGCAGCGTTGGAAAATATTGCAGTTGAACCAATAAGAAAAATCAGCATCGTGAGTAAGCGGGTGATATACATGTATAAAACTTGAATTGTATATTAGTGATCGTCTTAATTATTGTATGCTATAGTAAACAAGGGATAAAATAATGAACAATTTTTTTGAACCCGGCATAAGTTTTTCAATTAAGCTTCATTGGCGTCGCACTCTTTTACATTTTATCAATGGGGAGCAAAATACCAGGTCACTAATTTATCCTTTGTGCAGTATTACTGACAATTTCGAAATTACCGGCAACTTACAGGCAAACATTATACCCAAAAAATTTATGGTGTTAAAATTTAACTTCAGAAAATGGATATGTGCTAAGCAAAAGAAACGATCATAAATCTTTCGGTCGCTTTGGTAAAGTAATTGCGGTACACATTCCTCTATGAGAAGTTGCCCGTTGCGCACATCTCATTACTTGCCGCAGAATCGTTTTCAAAATGCTTCAATCAAATGAATTCCCGTGTTTAAAACTTAAGTCAGTAAGTTTATAGAGAGTTAGTGAAAAAAAATAATAATTGAATAAGTGAATTAAAAATTAAATTTTACCTAAGGTTCAATAATCCTTTGAAAACCACCGGATATGGCCGATTACAGAACAAATAAAATAAGCTGTTTCTAACCGTTCCGCATTGATAATTCTGAAATTTTACCATAAAAAAATCAGTGTGACAACCACAATCAAAACGCCCATCCAGGTTATACAGGAAATTATTGCGATTCATACCACCCGCAAAGAAGTTGTGCAAAAACTAAAAGAATTTACTAGCAGAATTGATGGTCTGCCGGCTGCTGAAAAACAGAGTGATGAATTTATCGCTGCGTTGTTGAATGAATTGTCGAACTACGGCGATGGTGTGTCGCCAATGGTTGATAGAGATAATGAATATCAACAAACCTGGAAAAATGCATTGAGCACAATTGATACTGCAACTGTTGATGAGCAAAAGGAACTATTCCTTTCCATGGAAAAGAAGTTGAAAGAATTTTACAACGATATTTTAAAAACCCAAAAAGACCTGCCTCCTTCAACAATCGAAATCCTCCATAAACAAAACAAATTGTTGTAAGAACAAGACATCATAATAATGGTAGCCCAATTGCATATTAACGATTACAGCAGCATTCGATATTTTAAAAAATAGAAGCGCTATGTTTGAGAAACAAGCCAGACATCATACATTAAAACTCAACCATTCAATTACTTCAGCACGCAGAGATAAAGTTTACACCTTTTTAAAAGGTGTAAACTTTTGTTGGACTCAGCCGATTATTCGTCTTCAACGGAATTTATATAATTGTTTGCAGGAGATGGTATTTCGCAGCCAACAAAAGATTGTGATTTGAGTAAAGTTTACACCTTTCAAAAAGGTGTAAACTTTTGTTGGACTCACTGCGCCTTCGTTGGTGGCCACCGTAACAACCATCCTACGCCCTTGTCCACGGCTATTGTTCCTGATGATTGGATAGGGTATAATTATTTGCAGATTGTTTAGTTTTGCCATTGTACAACTTTGTACATAAAGCCAAAATTGTATCTTTCAATAAATAAAAATTATGGAAACCACTATCAGGATTAATACAGATATGCTTTCAGTAGATATAGTGGAAGGAATTAAACGTATGTTCCCACACAAAACAGTGGATATAATTATTCAGTCCGCAGATGATACGGATTACATCCTTAGCAATCCCGCCTTTTCCAATGAACTGCAGGATCGTATAAATGAGTACCAGGCAAAAAAAAGGTGATCTCATGCACAAAGTTTATTGTTGTTGCAGCTATTTGACCACAAAAATCCAAACTGCTTCATCTAACCATGAATTGTTGAATAAATATAATTTCACGAAAAAATATTAGATTTAACTTATGTCTGCAACTTTAAATATAACTGATATTCTTTCCAGGGTGAAGGAACTCGACAAAGATGAACAACTAACTCTTTTGGAGAAATTAGTTGGGTTGATTCGAAAAAATGGGCCAACTAAATCTCATATCAAGCTTTCCGGGATAAGTGGCATTGGATCAAAAATTTGGAGCGAAACCAGTATTGATAAATATATTGATGAGGAAAGACAATGGTAATTGAAAACCTGAAAGATGCCATTGTTTTTTTAGACACTGCACCATTAATTTATTTTATTGAAGGCCATTCAGAGTTTCATGATAAGCTTGAAAAATTATTTAGGCTCAATGATGAAAACCATTTTAAATTCATAACATCTGCAATCACTCTACTTGAAGTCCTCGTTAAGCCACTCAAAGATGGCGAAACTATAATTGCAAACAGTATAAAGCAATTCTTACAAATGCAGTAAGAATAGATGTTCTTAATATTATTCTGCTCAAAAAATAAACTATTGACCTGGTATTTTGCTCCCAATTGATAAGATGTAGAAGAGTGCGACGCCAATGAAGCTTAATTGAAAAACTTCTGCCGGGTTCAAAAAGAAATTACTAATTATTTTATCCCTTGTTTAATATATTTCTTCCCATTTCCAACAGGCAGTCATTTCCCTGCGGATACATCTTCGGCTTTTTCATAAAACTTTTTTACTATCCCCCCAACAAACGCTTTTAATATTTCGTACAGGTAAGTGTACTCCCGGGATAAAATAATAAAATAACCATTTTCAACTTAATCGACATGATCAAAAAAACTATATTCCAATTTCTTGCGGCTGCTATTGTGGGCAGTGTAGCAATGCAATCCTGTAACAAAGATGACAACCCAACTCCAGTGCCGGATAAAATACAAAAGTTAATGCACGATTGGAAGATCACTAACATTACTACTCCAAAAGCTGGTCAAACCACAGACAGCAGCCTTCTAAAACCCTGTATGGCAGATGACCTTGCAAAATTTTCGCAAACAGGATTTGACTTTCAGGACGGAGCAACCAAATGCGATTCAACGATATTTCATTATTCGAAAGGTACATGGGCGTACAACCTCACTTCAGATTCTATTCAGCTCGGTGCAACCACTCCGGCCAAATACATGTCATGGAAAGTAATTACACTAAACGACAGTATTATGCAGGTGAAGTTTACGGACAGTACCAATCCGGCCAACAAAATAGTGAAGACGATATCTTTTAAACATTAAGTGAATAGGCTGCAACCTTTAGAGGGTTGCAGCCTATCTTAATCTAACAGTTGAATATAATTTGAGTTCCCACGAATTAGATGAATTGATAAAGGGTTGCCACCGAAACGATCGGGTGGCGCAGGAAAACCTGTATAAATATTTTTATGCAGATATGTTTCGCACCTGCCAGCGTTACACTGACGATCCTCATCTTGCATTGACCATGCTCAACGATGCATTCCTGAAAGTATTTCGGAGTATCGGTCAATTCAATCATGAACTTGGGGGCTTTAAGTCGTGGCTCAAAACCATTATCATCAACACTGCCATCGATCATACCAGGAAATTAAAAAAGGAAACCCACATCATTCATATAGACCTTGTACAGGAAAAAGGTGACGAAGATTTTCACCTTAACTACCATTGGAAGCAGGAAGAAATTTTACAGCACCTCAAATTATTACCGCCCATTACCCGAATAGTGATGAACCTTTTTGCATTTGATGGATACACACATAAAGATATTTCGGAACAATTGAATATATCAGAAACCACCAGCAGGTGGCATGTGGCCGAGGCGAGGAAAAGATTAAAAAAATCGATGCAAATGAAACAATCTAAACTGGCAAAGTATGAATGAAGAATTACATAACCAGCAATTACCATTGTCGGCAGAAGTGGGTTGGGAGCAGATGAAACAACTGTTAAACCAGCACCTGCCCGCAAGACAACAAACTCCTTTCCTACGGTTACGGCATTATTTTGCGGCAGCCCTGGTCGCCGGCATATTATTATTTGCTTCTTTAGATCTTGATCAATATTCAATACCACATTTTAATGCTATCTCAACAAGCCATTTACCTGTAAATAAAAAGGCTGCTGTTTTAACCTCCGGCACAACAAAAAAGCCTGCCGATAATAGCAATAATATTTCGTCGGCTACCACTGCAAGAGATAAAAATAATAACCCTGCGGTTTTGATAGTAGCCGACAAGAGTCAGTTGACGACTGATTACTTTAACACCAATCTCTCACCCATCGATCCGATAAACAATCCTCAACTGCGGATATTAGATGCAGAATTTGAAAAGCATCAAATTGAGAAGGCTAATCCATCAATCATCATATTACCGGTAGTGATGCCGACAGCAGTTGATCAACGCAAGAGCGATAACAAGAAAACAAATAATCCATGGGCTATTTCTATCGGCGTGGGGCAAAATTTAAGTATCAATAACAGTCAGCAATTTCATCCATACGTTGTAGCAGAAATTTCCAAACAATTGACACCGCGTTTATCTGTTGCAACTGGGATAGATGCCTACTCATCGGTTTCATCGAATGCAAAGGGAATTACCAAAACGGTTTATGTGAATGACCTTATCAATAATATTCAATTGTACAATGAGATCACGGAGTATACCCAATTAAACTACATCGATGTACCGTTTTCGGCAGGACTGAAAATTTCAGAGA
>JBDSAP010000265.1:0-3511 GCA_039922055.1 Ferruginibacter sp. | reverse complement strand
TTTTTGCTCATTATTTCCGGAACCATTGTTAAAGCTCAAAAGATCGATAGCATCTATGTTAACCTGTACACCGATAGCCTGAAAAAAGGAACCTACAATTATATCAATGTAGATGGCCGTCTCTCAAACGGTTCTTATCTTCCACTCGATAGTTCACAGATCATTTTTAAAGCTTCTGCCGGTAAGTTCTCAGGCAACAGCCTTTGGATCGATCCCGATTTTAAGATGGATAAGGTTTCCATTACAGTTACTGCCAGGCATAACCCGGCATTGCGCAAAGAGTTTGATATCTATATCAAGAAAAAGCCGGATGAGCAATTGAAAACCATGGATGAGTTAATGAAAGATATGAAGGAAAAACAACGATCCAAAAAACGAAAGAGTGACTCCCGGCTTACCTCCTACAGTCTCCATTTATAAGGGCTGATATTTCCTCTCCCAACATTGCTACCATTGTTATAAATTAGGAGTTATGAGTCATGAGTTTTAACCATCACACATCACACATCACACATCATACATTTAAGGTATGGGCATAAAAAATGGCAAGTTACTTACATCGCACCGCTCAACCATTTACCCTTGCTACCTTCCGGTCCTGGGGGAGTTCAACAGGAGCTGGTCGTATAAGACTTGCCGGTGCAAATATAAGGCAGTAAGATTTATTCGATCAAAGAAAATATTTTTTATTTCAAATTTTTTTAAGAAAAATATAGCCATATACTATAGCTGAAATTGTGGTAGTGTATTCCCTGGAAGAGCTATGGCGCCGACATTAAAAACTGATACCGGGCACATCTGACCTGGTATTTATTTTACCAATGCCTATCAATTGATCTGACTGATCTGTAAACGATTTATAATAAACCAATATCGTGTAGCTATTTTCTGTTTCCCAGTAATCACCTTCCATTTCTGTTCGCTGGGCCGGATCATTTTTATCAACAAGCATATACCCATAGCTATAATACCCCTGTTTTAAAAACTGTGTTCCCTCATAAATACCTTTTTCAGTATTGAAGTTCATTTTATTAGCTGGCGTTAATTTGTAATCTGTTAACTGGCCAAACAGGTAAAGATCTTTGCCGGCATATTCTGTTTGTGATGGAGTAATAAAACGAAAATCTACTGTCGCATAATCGCCCTGCCAATAAGGATTAATACTTTCATAAGTGGTAACCTGGTACTGGCCGTTAAGGTCCATATAATAAATATATTTTTGTGCGTGCCGGTCAATATCGGGCTTCACAAAAATATGCGTGGCAGTCTTGGAATAATCAGCTCTCTCTACTCTTTCACTTTGCAGGCGAAAGCTCCGCAGATCGAGCCAGCGCCATTCTTTGCCTCCTGCAAAAACAAAATTATTTTCAGTATTATATTCCAATGAAGCACCCCGTATAAAAGTTGGTGGTATATGTCCTTGCGCATTGTCCCACCTATTATTTTGCAGCACTAAAACTTTTACTTGCTGATTGGCATTAAATGCATTCAGGCCTTCAAGGTTTACAGTAAACTTTAGGCGCTGATGCGTTTTGAAATACTGCGGGGTAAATGGCTGAACGATCTGGGCCATCACAGATGACTTGGGATCAAGCACCAGCAAGGCTCTTGTAAAAGCCAGCTTAGAAGTATCGCCATCCAAAAAAACTTTTAACAAATAATTGCCGCTGCGTGTTGGAAGGCAATTGGCTTCGGGAAGAATGACCTGGTAATGCGTGTACCTCGTGAATGCAATGGAAGAGAAACGGTAATTGGTGATACGCTGTTGCGTAAAGCCTTTGATATAATCGAAAGGACTTAAACGCACCGGTTTCCAGTCGTAATCGCAAAGCTGGTAGGTATAATAATAGCTTTTCACGTTGGCAACCATATCATCAAAATGCAATTCTATTCTGTCGCCACTGTTCAATTTATAAATAGGGAGTGCCTGCTGATCGCCATAAGTATGAAACCTAACTGTATGAATATTGTTATTGTAAATAGCTTCCGGATTTTGCTGTGCCGGCGCACATTGAATACTCAGCAATAAAGCAATGAATAAACCGGTAGATTTAAAAAAATGCATGTAGTTATTAAAATATTTACTTTTGAAAGGTACCAAAATTATGCCGATTGAATATATCCGCTTTTATCGCTAAACGAATTGTCTTTAACAAGGAAAATACATTTTCCCGCTTTATCATACGGCTTGCTATTGGCGCTACTGCTGTGAGCGTAGCGGTAATGATCGTAGGCCTAAGTTTCGTTAATGGGTTTCAGCAGGTGATCAGCAATAAAGTGTTTAGCTTTTGGGGGCATATTCATGTGCAGCAGGATATCGAGAGCAGGGTGAGTATTGCTGAGGAATATCCCATTACTAAAAACGATACTGTTGAAAACCTGATACGGAGACTGCCACATGTAAAAACGGTGGAGCGATATGCCACCAAATCAGTGATACTAACTTATGGTACCGATATCGAAAGTATACTGGTGAAAGGCATCGATTCATCCTTTGATTACTCAAGACTTCAGCCATTTTTAAAGGAAGGTAAATGGTTATCCTTTGCGGATAGCGGTTACAGTAACGAGATCAATATCTCGGAATATATTGCCAACCAGCTTAACATCAAGGTGAACGATACACTACTCTCTTTTTTTATTCAGCAGGACGGCAGGAAGCGGCCACGAAAGCTGAAGATTGCCGGCATATTCAAAACTTCTATTGATGAATATGACAAGCAATTCGGCATTTGCGATATCAACCTCATAAGGCGCATGAATGACTGGAAGCCTGACCAGATAGGTGGTTACGAAGTTTTCTTAAAGGATTATAAACAAACCGATTCAGTTGCAGCGCTGATAAAAGATGAAACTCCGCAGGGTTGGAATAGCAAAACGATCCAGCAGATCTATCCTAATATCTTTGATTGGCTAGGATTACAAAATAAAATTAAACTTATATTAATCGGTATAATGATGATAGTAGCAATAGTAAACCTGGTTACCTGCCTGCTGATCATTGTGCTTGAAAGAACAAGAATGACAGGCATACTAAAAGCAGTGGGTGCAAGTGATTGGGACGTACAAAAAATATTTTTATTCAATACTGCCATCATTGCTGTTACCGGTGTAATTTTCGGAACCTTACTCGGACTTGGTATTTGCTGGCTGCAGAATACCACTGGTTTTATAAAGTTGGATGAAGAAGCTTACTATATGAGCTCAGCACATGCGGATGTGATCTGGTGGCAAGTTGCATTGGTGAATATTGTGACGCTTGCAATTTGTTTTGTAACGCTGATCATCCCCACTTTACTGGTGAAAAAGATAGAACCGGTTAAGGCGATTCAATTTAGGTAAGCTCCCGTGTAATGTCTAAGTTAGCTGATAGTTCGTGGGAGATTTCAACTTGGATTAAAATACCTTGATTAGGCAATAACCAATTTTTTTTGGGTTTTAATTTTTTGTGTTAGGAACTCCTTCAAAAAACCTTTCAGACTAAGATCTTCGTCTAAGTCGGGCCAATGAA
>JBDSAP010000264.1:0-6475 GCA_039922055.1 Ferruginibacter sp. | reverse complement strand
CCAAGGCGATGCAATCGCATGGTAAGATCGCAGTCTTCGGCCAATGTATCCATGGTAAATCCGCCCGCTTTTACAACGGCTTCTTTCCTGAAAGCACCGATGGCCCCAGGCACAACAGTAATACAGTTTAGTAAATCAAATGCCCTTCGATCTAAGTTTTGAGACGTAATATATTCGATGCTTTGCCAGCGTGTGATCATATTTACTTCGTTGCCGACTTTAACATTGCCGGCAACGGCTGCAATCATCGGATCCCATTCCGCCACGGAAGAAGAATTGTTTCCCTTCACGCTTATAAACTTTTTCATCAACTGAGAAATCGCATCTTTTCTTAATTGTGTATCCGCATCTATACACACAACGAATTCGCCGGTTGCTTTTGAAATACCCATATTTAAAGCGGAAGCTTTTCCCCCGTTGGGCTTTGTATAAACCTGTACCATTTCCGAATCGCTAAATTCATTGAGCACTGTTTCATAAGTTTTATCCCGGCTACCGTCGTCAATAAATATTACCTCGAGGTTAGGATAATCCTGCTGCAATAAACTCGTTATCGTTCTTAGTGCGTTCACTTCTTCATTATAAGCCGGAATAATAACGCTCACTAAAGGGCTTTCCACCGCAGTAAGTTGGACTGTTTTACTTTCTTTTCTTTTTTGAAGAGCTGCTAAAATAGCCATTGCCAGCATGCGGCCAACTGAAAGAAGGATCCCGATAATGAATAGGGTAAATAATATATGCGATCCCCAATAAGTGCCTTCCGCAAAAAGGAAGTTTATATGAGTAAGCCAGCTCTCACTGGAAGGAGGAAGTTTTGGCATGACATCATTCTTCGTTTTACCCATCAACCCCGCAACAGTGGTAAACTTGTATCCTTTTGTTTTAAAGTAATAAATGATCTTCGGCAGCGCATCGATGGTTGCCTGCCGGCTTTCACCGCCTGCATCGTGCAATAGTATAATACTTGCACCACGGCTTTCTACCTGTTCGATGGTTCTGGCTACGATAGAGTCTGCCGTTACACCGGGTTGCCAGTCCATCGGGTCAATACTTTCACCAATGGTGAGATAGTTTTGCGAACGGCTGAGCTCTATCGGTTCTAACTCTTCATAAGTGTGCGGCTCTGAGTCAGCATTGTAGGGGGCTCTAAATAAAATGGTGGAACGGCCTGTAATACTTTCTATTAGTAAACGGGTGAGTTTAAGCTCAATCCCGGCCCGCTGGGGGCTCATCTTTGCCACGTTGTTGTGGGTGAAAGTATGATTGCCTATTTCAAAACCATCGCGGTTTATCCGTTGGATCAAAGGAATGTTTTGTTCTGCCTGTAAACCCACCACAAAAAAAGAGGCAGGTACTTTTTCCTTTTCCAGGATGTCGAGAATCTGAGGTGTCCATTCAGGATCTGGCCCATCGTCAAAAGTTAATATCAATTTGTGACCGGGACCTGGAGGAGTTGTATCTTCTGCAAAACGCTGAATAATATAACCCGAGGGAAGCTGTTCATACACCTGCTCGCTGATCAGTTGCTCAGTGGTATCAATCTCAAAACGCACTTTTCCTGCCTGGGGCAAATGAATGATATTTAAAACTTCTCCTTCTCCATCATAGGCCACATTGTCGGGTAAAATAGGGATCGTTGTTAATGATGAAAAGTCAAAAGGCCGGGTACTAAGGGCATCATTGGAAAGATCCTGGTCATAAAAATTCCACATCCTGGTATCTTCTCCGCCAAGCCGCCAGAGAGCCGTGCCTGCCGTGGCAAATTCATCGCTGAACCGGAGTGTATTAAAGGTAGTTGCGGCATCGATGAACCATACTTCATGCTTCGAATGCTCTTGCTTGCCATCGTCAGTCTCTTCCTCATCCATATAACTATAATGCGGGTTGTACGAGTGGTTATCGAAATCAATTTCCACTTCGTTGGCCCTTGCCTGGTTGATTGCATCGTTGTAAGTAATTACCCTGGCCGTTGTTTTTCCGGCTTCATCAGTAATCCATTCATAGCCATATCCCGCTATTCCCAGAATTATCTTTTCTGGTTTGATCCGGTTGGCGGTCCAGTCCAACGAGCTTTCGATCCACTGTTGTTCACTTACAGGACCCGCATTCCCGGACAGGTCGTGCTGATCGTAAGCCATCAAAACAATATAATCATTGTAGTCCGAAAGCTTTGCATAATCATAATCCTCGTTCCTTACTGCCACATCCATCGTTACCAGCATGTTATCAGCATGAAGCGCCTGGTATAATTCTTTTTGAAAAAGGGTTAAAGGTTCATTTGTTTTTTCTTTCAGGTCTTCAAAGTCAATATTAATTCCCTGAAAATGATAATAGTTAAGAGTATCCTGTAGCTGCCGGATAAAAGCTTTTTGTTTTACCTGATCTGATAAAATTTTATGCAGCAGGTCGCCATCAAAATCCTTTTTTGAAGAATTGAAATTGGTAAGAAGAGGAATTATTCTCAGGCCCTTTTGGCGCATAATCGCCAGACCGGCGCTGTCAATACGGGTTTGCAATTTTTGAGTAAGGGTATCTATGAAAAACCATTCCGGGAAAATCACATTGAGCTTATCGGCATATTTTTTAAGATCGGGCAGGGAAGTTGTAGCAGCCCAGGGCGTATAAAATGCAGCCCTTATCTCCGGCGCCGTCAGGTTTGAAGAACTCTTTTTAACTGGTGAATTTCCTAGTAAGTTATCCGTTGTCTTTTTATGCAGGAACTGTTTAAACCCGTTGTATTTTTTTTCGAAAGACGTGGATAGTGTTAGTGGATTATTTGGAGATAGTGCTATTTGATATGCTCTCGCCTTGGATTTAAGGTTGGGAAGGGAAGGATTTTCTCCCCTGCGAATAGCGATGGCAAGGATAAATAAAAATGAAGCGACGAGCATCAATATGATTCTGAAAGACCATTTAAAGCTTCTCCATCTTTTGGCATTCGTTGTTTGAAATATTTGCGCTGAACTACTCATTTAAACTACAAAGCTATTTTCAAATTAATTCCCGTTATGGATTCTTTCGTTAAGCGATTGTAAAGGCTATCAAAAAGTGCCAAAAACAGAAAGGCCCTTGTAGAAACAAGGGCCGTTTACCAAAACTAACTGCTTATGAGAAAAACTTAAATTAATATTTTCGTGTTCTATTAACTAACTACGCAAATGGGATGCCAATAATCTGAAGCTACTGTTAACAAAAGCTTAATCCCAAATACTGTTATAAGAACTTAAAAGTGATTCGATTATTGTGCTCTATCTCCCAACAAATCACCTTATTTTCAAGACATAAAGTTAAACCAATACTTTTAAGATTATAGGAAAAAACTTTTTATTTCGTCTCTTTAACAATTATTTAAAAGGGAATAAAAGAAACTTGCTTGCTGAACTCCGTTCACTTTTCAATTTGCTGCTATTGAAGTTAGGATTTAAAAAACCTTGTACTCAACAGCTAAATTACCCATCAAGAAATTTTTTGTTGATATAAATACACACAAATCTTATGATCTAACTCTCAATACCATCCACACGAATTAGGCTCTTGTGCCGTAAGTAGTCTATAAAAATATATCGGGAATTTCACAAATCAAAGTAATATTATTGCTGGCTTGCCATCTTTTCAGCATTTTCTGCAAATTGTAATGCATCGATAAAGTCCTGGACTTCGCCATTTAGTACATTGTCTAAATTATAAACTGTAAGTCCAATGCGATGGTCGGTCACCCGGCCCTGGGGGAAATTGTAGGTTCGTATCTTAGCGCTTCTGTCGCCTGTACTAACGAGACTTTTACGTTTATGCGCAATGGCCTCTTCAGCCTTTCTTACTTCCTCATCGTATAATTTCGTTCTCAGCATGTCCATCGCTTTTTCTTTGTTACCAAGCTGGCTACGCTCCGTTTGACACATAACTACAATACCGGTTGGCTTGTGAGTTAAAAAAACCTTGGTTTCTACTTTATTCACGTTTTGCCCTCCGGCTCCACCACTTCTTGCTGTCTCCATTTTTACATCGCTTTCTTTTAGTTCAAAATCCACCTCTTCTGCTTCCGGCATTACCGCCACGGTAGCAGCACTGGTGTGAACTCGTCCGCTTGCTTCGGTATCAGGTACCCTTTGCACCCTGTGTACACCACTTTCAAATTTCATTGTGCCGTAAACATCATCACCCACAACTTCCACCTGTACTTCTTTATAACCACCAGCCGTGCCCTCACTTTCACTTAAAAGTGCAGTCTTCCAGCCCTTCTTTTCACAATATTTTAAGTACATTCTTAGCAGATCACCTGCAAAAAGGGAAGCTTCATCACCACCGGTGCCGGCGCGTATCTCCAATATGGCATTTTTTTCATCATAAGGATCTTTTGGAATGAGCATGTTCCGCAGATCCTTTTCCAGGGCTTCTTTCCGTTCGTCCAACAGCGGCAATTCCTGTTTTGCAAGATCTCTCATTTCAGCATCATCGCCATTCAAAACCTCTTTATTGAATTCGATATCATCCAGCAATTTTACATAAGCGTTTCGGGCATTCACTATCTTTTCGAGATTGCGATATTCCTTGCTGATACTGGTAAATTTTTTATTGTCACTCACAATTTCAGGATTGGTAAGCGCTACCCCGAGATTATCAAATCTTCCTTTTATTGCGTCTAATTTATCTAACATAGTTTAATTTTATTATTTGGATGGAGATGAATCCATACGAATGTCCGATCCGCTAATTCGATCCAAACCGGCGGCAAATTTACATTATATCAATCAATCAATTTGTACAGAAAATTTACTGCAGATCACATTTTCACGGGTAATGTATTATTAGCTGCCAACAAAGTATTGATCATAAATGATGGAGATATTATTACCGGCATTGTCGATTCCGAAGATGCAGGTGATGATATCCAGGTATTGAAAGGCTTGTTGTGTCCCGGGTTTATTAATGCGCATTGTCATTTGGAGCTTAGTCATTTAAAAGGGATCATTCCTGAAAAAACAGGATTGGTGGAGTTTGTTCAAACGGTTATGAGGCAGCGGGAGCCACCCTTGCATGAGGTTGCCGGCACAAATGATCTTCGCACTCACATGGAGCTAAAACAAGTTGCTATGCAGGCCGCCGTAGAGGAATTATATAAAACCGGCACTGCTGCTGTAGGCGATATTTGTAACACATCTGATTCGATCTTTGTAAAAAATAACAGTAAACTTCACTGGCACAATTTCATAGAAGTAAGCGGTTTCACGGATGCAGGAGCTGCAAATAGGTTAGAAAGTATTAAAAAGGTCTACCAGGAATTTGATGAAAAGACCTGGCCCGCAACTTTATCACCTCATGCCCCATACAGTGTTTCCAAAACCCTGTTTAAAAGGTTGAATGATTTGACCGCTGATCAATTAATCACCATCCATAACCAGGAAAGCAGTGCCGAAAATGAATTATATCAAAATAAAACCGGCGGTTTTTTAGAGCTGTATAGGAATTTTGGCATTGATATTAGCTCATTTGTTCCAACAGGCAAATCGAGCTCGCAAAGCTGGTTACCATACTTTAACCGGCAGCAATCCATCATATCTGTGCATAACAGTTTTATTAATAAAGATGATATTGAGTTTGCAGATAAGCAGGTTTCTAAGCGACTCCACAACATCTATTATTGTATTTGCATCAATGCTAATAAATACATTGAAGACACAATTCCTCCATTAAATTTATTAAGAGAAAAGAGCGATAACATAGTACTCGGTACGGATAGCTATGCCAGTAACCGGCAACTGAACTTGTTTGAAGAAATTAAAACTATCCAGGCGGAAACAGGCTCTGATATCTCCTTACCGGAAGTGCTTCGTTGGGCTACAATTAACGGCGCCAAAGCATTAAGGATGGAAGAAAAATTGGGTAGCTTCAATACAAATAAACAGCCCGGTATTGTATTAATTGAGCAACTGGAAAATTTGAGCACTACTCCAGCATCCTTTGCCCGCAGAATAGTTTGATATTAAATTATGGTGATAATACTTCGTGCAATACCGCCAGGGTTTTCATTTGCCCGAAATCAGCAATGTGCAACGAATAATAATCGTGGTAAAGCAACAATAGTTTTCTTCTTACATCGTGGTGCAGTTTAAACGCAGTTAGCTCGCCGGGCTGCATTACTTTCAACAACTGGGAGGTTAGGAAAGCATTTTCTCCGTCAATATAATAAGAATGGTTGGGCTGCTCTTTTACAAAATTGCCCTCCTGCAGATCGAGAATATTTTGTTCCTCGTCATAATCATCATTCATTTTAAATCCTAAAAACTGCGTTAGCTGCAGGCAAAAATAAAGTGCAAAATTCGCAGTCACGGCTTTGCCGGCAGTATCTAATTGAATAAGTATATCCTCACAAAAATAAAACAGAACGGTATTTTCTTCCGGCTGCTTTAAGCATTTTTGCAGCAGTTCTACAATGTATAAAGCAATACTGTTTTTAATAACATCGCTCAATACTTCC
>JBDSAP010000263.1:0-34595 GCA_039922055.1 Ferruginibacter sp. | reverse complement strand
GCCGGTTGGAACGGCTGACAAATTTATTGTAATTCTATAAAAAGCTCCCTGAATTTCGCATTACAAAGATGCAAAATAACCTGTCAAACATTATATATTTGCTTTCTAAAAATCGGACGGTTAGCTCAGTTGGTTAGAGCGCTACGTTGACATCGTAGAGGTCGTTGGTTCGAATCCAATACCGTCCACTACCAATCAGTTTTCCACATTTAGCTGCGAAGCTCTCTCGCACTATCAGTCTGGCATAATTTTTTTGCCTAAACATTTGTCAACAATCCCTTACAACATATAATGTGGCTGTGGCTAATAGCTTTGCAGCGGTTTTATAAATTTATCAGATGAAAAATATTAACTGTGAAGAATGGCAGACCTCAAACTTGCAAGTTTTTTGGGGTGAAATTGCCCCATGTGACCATGTAGTTCAAATGTATGAAAATGATAAAATTTTCCTGGATTCGCTTGAAGGTTTTATCGGTTCGGGCTTTATAGCAGGTGATAGTGTAATTATTATCGCTACAACTGAACACCGTAGTGCAATACAGGCTCGCCTGGAGCAACAAGGCTTCGATCTTGAAGCCTTATCCTCGGCCAAACAATATATTGCGCTGGATGCAAAAGAAACCCTCTCGAGGTTCATGGTAAATAATTGGCCTGATGAAAATCTTTTCATGGAACTTATAACCACTTTGCTAAAAGACGTGCAGCAACAAAACCGAAAGATTCGTGCATTCGGCGAAATGGTTGCCTTGTTATGGGAAGACGGTTTCAACGGCGCCACGGTGCAACTTGAAAACCTATGGAATAAGCTTCATGGAAATGAAAAATTTTCTCTTTTCTGTGCTTATCCAAAAATTGGCTTTACGCAGGACATCCATAATTCCGTCGAAACGATTTGTTCAGCGCATACTAAATTACTCGATGGCGACCCAAGACCTTCTACAGAAATTTATTACCGTAATGCAAGCTGAGGATATCAATCATTGATGCGGCCCGTTATTTTTTCGGATTAATCTTAAAGACACGCATTGTATCGTTATTGACGGCTGCAAGAATTAATTTCTCCCCCTTTGCCGAACGGATCAATTGCATATCCTTCACATCACCTTTTATTATAAATCCGCTTGTCACCGGCGAAACTATTTCAAATATTTTATTCTTCCTTCCTGATAAAAAACAGCCGTAGGATGCATCATATCTTCCGGTCATCACTTCGGTTTGGTATTCGTTTCCTGCCAGCAGTAAATCTTTAAAGCCATCATTATCCAGGTCATCACAAATGATTGCATTTACAGGTGCAAATTGTGCTTCTACCGGTAAAGCATGTTTTGTAAACTTTCCATTTCCTAAATTTTCAAACCAGCAAGTTCTTGTTTCATTGCAGTTAAACTGCAAAAGACCATCTTTTGCTTTCCCTTTGAAAATATCATTTACAGTTGCATGTGCATAATCCTTATAAAGCAGAAATTGTTTTTTAATAGCCGGTACCTGTTCAGCAAACTGGCTCCTGCTGATCGCAGGGAATGAGCGCCGCATTCCATCCTCATCTTTTATATAATAGAAGAAAACAGGATCGATCACTCCATTGCCATCAATATCGGATGCATACAATTGCATAGGCTCTTTTTCGCTCACCTTGTAATTACAATTAAGGCCGAGGTTACCGGCAACAAGATCCGAATCGCCATCATTGTCTATATCTGTTGCAATAAGACTTCGCCACATACCATTCATTTGTGTGAGGCCGGTTGCGTTTGTTACTTCCTGCAAGCGACCATTACTATTTTTGAAAAATCTTATCGGCATCCATTCACCGGCAATCACCAGGTCCACTTTCTTGTCGTTATCAAAGTCTGTCCAAACGGCGCTGGTGATCATACCGGGTTCCTGCAAAGCAGCGCAAACTTTTGCCGTGACATCTGTAAAAAATCCTTTATTATTTTGCAGTATAAAACTTTTAGGTGAGGTAGGATATTGTTTTGAAACCCTGCCGCCAATAAAGAGATCATCATCACCATCATTATCATAATCCCCTGCCGTTACACATCCTGTTATAGAAGTAACATTTGCAGGAATGGCATTTGGCTGAAGACTGAAATTACCTTTGCCATCGTTGAAGTATAACCTGGGTTTATAATTTGCAGGATCTTGTTCGTGTTGAATATCGCCGCCGGTAATAAGCAAATCGGCATCTCCATCGTTATCCGCATCAAATAAAATGCAATCTTCATCTTCCTGCTTCTTAATACTGTCAGTAAGGTTCTTCGAACTAAAGGATTTATCGCTTGTCTGTGTAAAGACTTTTCCTGAAAAGTTAAATCCACCGCCGATAAAAAAATCCGTGGCGCCGTCTTTATTAATGTCCCCTGTAGCAATGAAGGGACCTAACTGTGAATATTTCTGAGGTAATAATCTTTGAACAGCAAAATCATTAAATGAGTTATCGTGATGCTTGTACAAAATACCGGAGGTGGAGGTAATATCAGTAAACAGCGTGCTGCTAGCGGTAAGGGAGGGACGATTGGTATTAACTGCATTTTTCCACAACAGCCCGAGCGTCGTATCGGCAACAACACTTGTTATTGATTGCCGTTTATTATCCGGCCAGATAACTATAATTGAATCTACTTTATTATATTTTCCCAAGCCAAAAATCAGCCGCTGGTCAACAGATGAAAAGAACCCACGTACCGGGTTTTGTTCCTGCATCTGTACCTTACCATCGTTATACACCAACACCTTAGTTCCGAACCCATTTGTATTTAAGCTATCTCCTTTGAGCGTTAAGCTTAAATAATGATTTTGAACAGGTTCATTTTTTTTGATCGTGTTATTGATAAACACGAAAGCTTTTTTGTTGATATTGTTTACTACAAGGTCAAGATCGCCATCATTATCAAGATCAGCGTAGGCCGCACCGTTAGACATAGAAGCGTCATTAATGCCACCGCTGTCGGAAGCATCTGTGAATGTGTAGTCCCTATTATTCAGGTATAAATAATTATTAAGATTTACATGTTTGAGAGCAGCCAATTTGTCCCTGATCAATTTTTGTTGCTCCTCTTTACTTTTTTTGTTATTGAATATTTCATTGCTGAATTCCAGGAAATCACCGTTGATAAAATCTCTGCCAATGCCATTGGTGATATGAATATCTTTCCAGCCATCATTATTAAAATCTGCCACTAAAACGCTCCAGCTCCAGTCGGTGGAAGAGATACCGGAGAGTTGTCCTATTTCACTAAAAAAGGGTGTAGCCGAATCGGCTCCGGGGTAAATACCATTATTGATCTGTAACATGTTTCGCACAAACTCCGGCTCATAGCCCATTGATCGTTCCGATTCGTAGCGCTCATAATTCATAAAGAAAAAGGAGGTCTTTTTACGTTCATTGTTTTCAGGCAGCATATCAAGCGTAAGGATATCGGGCAATCCATCATTGTTAATATCGGCGCCATCCGTTCCCATACTGGAATAGCTTTGATGTTGCAATGCCTTATCGATGCAATTTGTGAACGTACCATTTTTATTATTCAGCCATAGATCATCGTTTGAAATAAAATCGTTTGCTACGTAAACATCAGGCCAGCCATCGCTATTAAAATCACTTACCACCACCCCTAATCCCAAACCATCTTCCTTAATACCAGCCTGCAGGCTAACATCTGAAAACACGGGATGACCAAGGCCTGAAGCGCTTCCGTCATTCCTGTATAATTTATCATTGGCCGGAGAATGCCCGCTTTTGTCCCGGGGAAATATGGTATTTGAATTTGGGCCGTTCAATAAATAATTGGTAAGGTACATATCGAGGTCCCCATCTCTGTCGTAGTCAAAGAAAACCGCCTGCGTTGAATAGCCTAAGTCTGCAAGACCGTACTCAGTTGACTGCTCTTTGAACGTAAGATCGTGCTGGTTGATGAACAACAGGTTCTTTGCACGGGTAAGCAGGTTCTTTCCAAATACACAAACATAAATATCATCATACCCATCGTTATTAATATCGGCAATGCTTACTCCTGTTGCCCACGCATTGGTATTGACGCCAGCCTTTTGGGTGATATCTTCAAACTCGTTATTCCCTTTATTAATGTAAAGAATGCTGCTAACCTGGTTACCGGTAAAATAAATATCCTTTAAACCATCGTTGTTAAAATCACCGATTCCAACGCCGCCGCCCATATATCCAAATTCATTGATAAAGGATTCCGAAGAATCATTTTCATGAATATCGTTGCTAAAATTAATGCCCGATTCCTCTGCACTTAGCTGGGTAAATAATCTTTCTTTTTTTTGATGTGAGCAACTTGCGATTAAAATAGCGGTGAATAAAAAAGAGCCTAGTTGGATAAAGATTTGCCGTGCTGACATTGATGATGAAATGTTTTACAATGAGGTGAATGGAATAATATTTTGGTGAAATTGTTTAATGAAATTTAGAGCAAATCGTAACCCGGTATTAACTAAAAAACAAAGGCTACTTTTACATAGCCTTTGTTTTATTTAAGGATTTGGACGTTTATAATTATTATTTAATAACCAGGATTCTGTTTGTTAACTCCACCTGCGCCGAGGTTTGGATTATTATCTAACTCAGCCTGGGGCAAAGGCAACAACTCATGTTTACCCGCTACAAAATAAGACAATGGCTCTGGTGCAACTGAAGGGAAATAACCTTTCTTTCTCCACCGCGAAATGTCTATGTTCCGTATTTCCTCATCGCCCAATTCTACCATTCTTTCATGCATAATCGCTTTGGTGACACCGTTTTTATCTGCAACTGGAAATTGTACAGTAGGGTAAGGAGTCATAGCAACACTTGGTCTTGCCCTTACCTGGTTTAAATAACCAATAGCGCCGGCAATGTTGCCGCCTTCATTTTCACATTCGGCAAGCATTAACAAAACATCTGCATAGCGGATCATGCGCTGGTTGTTACCTCCGGGATGAAAACCTGCCGCTCCCTTATCTTCTCTATAGATCAGCATAAATTTTCTCCAGCTTGCTTTTTTTACAACGCCATTTACAGTTGAGGTTGGCCCCTGTACGTCCACATCATTAAGCGTACTAAGTCCATTATTGTAAAGGTCTCCTGACTCATACACAGAAAATTTATACCGTGGATCTGTTTTGGTGGCGCCTGTTGCTGTATTCTCAAACTCGTTCAGATATTTATTTGAAGGAATAAGGTTGCGCCACGCAACGGGGCAATACTCCTGGTTACGTACTGTTGACTGATCTGCAGAGGATCCGTCACCAACACCATTTCCGCCCCAGTTATAACCAGTATTTCCTTTGTCAAAATAGACAGCCTCCAGGATACTCTCTTTATTAAATTCTGTTTCAACCTCGAAATTATCGAGATACCTGTCTGTGAGACCATAGCCATCAGCACCGGAGGTGGGTATTTTCAACAACGCAGTTTTAGCGCCTGCATAGTCACCTTTCTGCATCAATACACGTCCGAGTAACGCGTTGGCTGCGGCATTGGTTGCACGGCCTTTTTCAATGGAAGATTTGCCTGGCAAAGCTGTGGCGGCAGCCTGCAGATCAGCAACAATGGCTGTATACACTTCATCTTCCTTAGCACGTGGCTTGTACGCATCCGGCGCTTTAACAGTTTCCGTATATAACGGAACACCTCCCCACATGCTCACCAATTCGAAGTAGGCCCATCCACGAAGGAATTTGGCTTCTCCTACACAACGATCTCTCAATGCGGTGTTATCAGTTACATTCGGGCCATTTTCAATTACAGTATTTGCACGGTGAATCAATGTGTACAATGCATTCCAAAAATTGTTCATTACTCCATTGGTAGGATCGTGCGTTCCGGTTAATAACTGAGCACGGGGTTGCTCCAACTGTGGGCCGCCCGTTGCTACTTCATCACTTCTTGTATCATGAACAAAAAACCATTCCCTTGAAACCAGCGGGTTACTATGGAACACAGAATAGATCGCATTCGTTCCTTTTAGTAATTCAGTGCTGTTCTTAAAATAAGAGTCAACAGTCACAGCATTTGGATCACTCTTATCTAAATTCTTATCGCAGGAAATAATAGTAATGGCTACTACCAGACCTGTTATAATAATTCCACCATATATTTTTCTACTTTTCATATAACTATTTTTTCAATTAAGAATATTTTAAAAACCTGCCTGTATACCGAATTGGTATGACCTTGCAGAAGGATACTGACCGTAGTCAATACCGTTAGTAAGTGTGGTTCTTCTTGTTCCAACCTCCGGATCCCAACCTTTATATTTTGTGAAGGTCACCAGGTTCTGCGATGAAACATACAATCTCAGGCGTTTGATGGTTCCTTTTGTTATCGATTGTATTGCAGGAAAATTGTAACCGATCATCAGGTTCTTCAACCTTAAGAATGAGCCATCTTCTATCCAGCGTGTTGATACACGGGAGTTGCCGTTTGGATCACCACTTATAGCCCTTGGAATGGTAGTATTAGTATTTGTTGGTGTCCATGCATTCAATACCTGTGTACCCGAATTAAACAACCTGATCATACCTTCTACGATCACCCTTTCTGCATTGAATATTTTATTACCCTGCACGCCCTGGAAGAAAATGCTGGCATCAAAATTTTTGTAAGATGCAGAATAATTAAATGAATAAGTGAACTTAGGAAGATAGCTTCCAATGAATATTCGGTCGTCGGCTGTGATCTTGCCATCAGGCTTTCCAGCCGGTCCGCTGATATCTTTAAATTTAATATCACCCGCAGATGTACCAGGGCTTGTTGGTGTAGAAACTACCTGCGTAGGACTGGAAGCAACTTCTGCTGCACTTTGAAAAATACTTTCTACCACATATCCATAAAAAGATTGAATAGGTTGCCCTACTACGGTATTGGTAATATCGCCATTTCCAAAATCAGCATCTGCTCCCGCAGGAAAAGAAGAACTTGCTGTGTATAGTTTCAATACCCTGTTGCGGATAATGCTAAGCAGCGCCCCTGCATCCCATTTAAATTCTCCGGAGGTTTTGTGATATCCCAATTGCAACTCAAAGCCATTGTTCCGCATGGAAGCTGCATTGGTAGGTACTCCTACGCCTGATCCAAAACCAAATGACGGAGGTATTGGTACATTGATGATGAGATTATCTGTTTGCCGGCGGAAAAATTCTGCAGTTAACGTAAACTGGTTTCTCCATAAACCAAGATCAAGACCAATGTTGGTTTGCTTGGTGGTTTCCCACTCTAAATTTGGGTTGGCTAAATTATTGTAGAATGATCCGTTCGGTCCTGATATTGCTCCGTTAAACGGATAGTCAGATTGATTGGATTGAACAGGCACCTGGTAAGGGTAGTTACCTAAAAGCACACCGTTGATACCAGTGATGCCATAACCGCCTCTTAATTTCAGTTCAGAAATAAAAGTGCTATTCTTCATGAAATTTTCCTGGTCTATTTTCCATCCTATTGATGCTGCGGGAAAATTTTTGAATTTATGACCTGGTGCAAAAACAGATAAACCATCCCTTCTTAAACTGGCACTTAATAAATACTTGCCGGCAAAATCATAAGTGACACGGCCGATCAGTGATTTAATGAGGTTTTCTTCCAGCCTGCTATTGGCAGCAACATTGGTTGCACCGTTTAAATTCTTTACGGTATTATTATCCTGGTTTCCGGAGGCTGTTTCGTTGATAAATTTTTGTCCTTGTTGCTCGTAAACTGCAGTAGCAGTTACATGATGATCTTTAAACGTTTTATCAAATGTTAACTGCTGGGTAAATAGCAATGTGGTGTATAATTGCCTTTGATTTGTTATACCCGCGCTTGTTCTACTGGAGGTTCCGCCAGATACATATTCTCCACCATCATTATAGATCGGCGTGTATTGTTGCTGATATGCATTGGAATAATCAACGCCAAAGGTTGACCTGAATTTTAGCCAGGAGGTAAAATTCACATCCGCATAGGCAGTTCCTAAAACTTTCAATGTTTTAATGGTATTAAAACCGATCAATGCAGCTTCTACCGGGTTGGTAGGATCTGATCCGTCGAAGGAAGTATTTGGTCCCTGGAAACCACCTGGATTAAGTGGGTTGCGTGCAGGCAGATAAGGCAGCATCCTCACTACATTTGTCAACGGCGATCTGTTACCGCCGGTACCTTCAAATGCCTGATCGCCAAATGCGAGGTAAAGATTTTGGCCGAATGTAAACATTTTGCTGATGGTATGTTCTGAGTTCAACCGAAAATTACCCCTTTCATAATTCAGCCCTTGCGCAATACCATCCTGCTTAAAATATCCGGCTGAAGAATAAAACCGTGACATAGCATTTCCGCCACTTACAGAAACATTGTTCTGTGTTATCATTGCATTATTTACAAAATATTCATCCTGCCAGTCTGTATTGGTTTGTGCAAAAGTTTGGGAGGCGCCTGTATAAACCGGCTTGTTGAAATTAGCGCTTTGTAAACGGCCGATACCCGCAACAGCAGTAGGTCCCAGTAAAGCAGTAGCGTATTGAAGGTATTGATTTGTATTTAATAACGCAATCTTCTTAGCAGGGCTTTGAACGCCAACATACGAGTCAAGATTTACCGTTAAGCGGCCATCTCTTTTTCCCTTTTTAGTTGTGATCATAATAACGCCACTCGTTGCTCTTGAGCCATAAATGGCAGCAGCGCTTGCATCTTTCAGCACTTCAACAGATTCCACATCTTTGGCATCAAAGCTTGCAAGATTACCTGTAGGAAAACCATCAACCACAAACAAAGGATCTGCGCCAAAGTTGATAGAACTGATACCACGTATTCTCACAATAGGAGCTGTGCCCGGAGAACCATTGTTAGTAACCGTTAAACCGGCCACCCTGCCTTGGAGCGCCTGGTCAATACCCGCCACTGGTAATTCATTTAATGTTTTACTGCTTACAGATGAAACCGCTCCTGTAAGCGTACTGCGTTTCTGTGTACCATAACCCACTACAACCACTTCGTCCAATGCCTTATTGCTTAGTTGTAAAACTACCTGCAATGAGTTTTTACCTTCAATACTTACTTCCCTGGTAACCATGCCAACAAAAGAAAATACCAGTGTTTTTGCGTTGTCTTCCACATCCAGTGCGAAAGTGCCATTGGAAGATGTAGTGGTAGCCTTGCCTCCACCTTTTACCTGTACCGACACACCGGAAAGAGGCTCTCCCCTCTCACTGGTTACATTACCAGTAATGGTTCTTACTGCTGCAGCTTCGACATCCCTAAGAGGGTTGTCTGTTCTTTCAGAAATAATAAAAATGCCGGATTCTTCTACAAACCGGTATTTAAGTTTTGTTGTTGACATTACTTCCGTCATTACCTGGGATAATAACATCTCTTTTACATTGATAGTTACTATCCTGCCTTCCGGGATAATATCATTACTAAATGTAAACCGGTAATTGGTTTCCTTTTCAACAGCCTTAAAAAACTTTGTAAGTTTTACCCCGTTAAGCGATAGGCTCACTTTCACATCCTGGGAAAACCCACCTGCACTTACTGACATGGCGCAGACAAATAGCAGAATAGCGGTTAGTTTCATAATTTTAAGCAGCTTCGTTACCGACGGATTGATGTAAATCCATCGATAAGCATGATTTTTTTTCATACCTTTAGTTTGAGTTTTAATTAAAAAA
The DNA here is from genome assembly GCA_039922055.1 of Ferruginibacter sp. Taxonomy (GTDB): domain Bacteria; phylum Bacteroidota; class Bacteroidia; order Chitinophagales; family Chitinophagaceae; genus Ferruginibacter. Next base: position 24,947 of record JBDSAP010000263.1, on the reverse strand, counting down.
GAGAAACACCTTTTATCTTTTTAAAAGTGTTTCAAAATTTTTATTACAGGGAAAATGTTACAGCATTATTCCCTGTATTTTTATTTTGACAAGTTTATTTTTAAAGGCTCACCAGGTTCTATTGTATAGTGAAAATTCCTGGATTCTTTTAAGAAATCAAGTACAGTCTTTAGATCCTCCTTTTCAAAAATCCCTGTAAACCGGTAATTGTGAAGCGTGTTATCGTTAAATTCAATATTCACCCCGTACCATCTTTCAAGCATGGTGGCTATATCACCGAATGTATCATCTTCAAATATTAATTTGTTTTCTCTCCAGGCTATTTCTTTTATATCGCCGTTATCAGTTACTATCAATTTTTTCATCCGGCTGCCAGCGCCATTTAACGTGTCCACGTTTTTAATTGCCGCCGAATTTAAGGTAGCAGGCTTTTCGAGCGGGTGCTCCCACTGTATTTTCTGATTGGGATAAAGATACATGACCTGGTTATTGTCTTCTTTGAGAGTAACTTCCACAAGGCCCCGTATTAAAGATGTTTCGGTGAGTTTTTCGTTCCGGTAAGCCTTTACGTTAAAAGCAGTACCCACGGCCTTCACGTCCATCGCAGGGGTATGAACAATAAAGGGCAGCTTTGCATTGTGCTTTACATCGAAGAATGCTTCGCCTTCCAAATAGACGTCCCGGGAGGATACGCCAAAACTTTCATTGATCTCTATTTTACTTCCTGCATTCAAAGTCACATCCGAACCATCGGGTAACTGAAGATTCTTTCTTTCGCCGTAGGCTGCCAAAAATATTTTGACGCTTTTCTTCTTGCCGGTGTTATAATAATTTACGGTAAAAAGCACTGCTACCAACAGTACAGCCGCAGCGGTAAGTTTAAGCAGCAATGATGAAATATGGATGGATTTTTTCTTTTCAATTCCACCCATCTGAACAACGGGAGCCGGTTCCGTTAGGTCTAACCTGCTTTGTAAGCGGCCTAATTGCTCCTCCATATCTGCTTCTGCCAAAGCGTTGAATAACTGAAGAAATTGTTCATTCGCATATTCTATTAATAGCCTGCGATCCGGATTGTCTGAAATATAGTTCTCCCAAAATGCCACATCCTCCGGCGAAGATCTTTTGCAATAATTAATAAAAGATTCATCAGCTAATAAATCCGCAAGGTCCATTTTTTCAGACTTCATAATGTGGTTTTAATAAAGCATTTTTAAAACAGAGTGCCTGGCAGCTATTTTTTACCCCTTATTTGAAAAGAATTTTTTGCTTTTCTTTTTAAAGGGAAGAAAACGGTGATAAAACAATGAAAGAAGTGGAATTAGTTATGCCGGGCTACAAACTCAAGAGAAGCCAAAACAGTAACCAGCGACATAAGTGCAGCACTATAGGAATGCGGCTTTGCAAGAATGTCCAGTTTGAGTTTCTTTAATGATTCATGAATTTTATTATACACCGTGCGATGGGACAAGCCGGTTCTTTGTACAATTTCTTCATAGGTGAGCCCCTCATAAAACTTAAGGACGATAAGCTCCCTTTGGCGGTTGGGGAGTTCATTAATATGAATCATTAAAAGTTTAAATAAATGATTTTGCTCGTCCTTCTTTATGAGTTTCTCCTCGGGATTAGGTTGAGTATCTTCAGAATAATTATTGGAAACGATTTGCAAATGGCTTGCCTTCTCAGATTTTTTCCAATCAACGGTAAGCTTTCTTAAAAAGGAAGTAACAAGGTAAGATTTGATATTCTTCGCTTCATTGATGGTTTCTCTTTTTTCCCAGAGATATAAAAACAATTGCTGAATGGTGTCTTTAACTAATTGAGCATCTTTTATTTCCTTTAAGCCAATAAATAAAAGACTGTGGTAATATTTTTTATACAAAGCCAAAAACATTTCCTTGTCTCCTTGCTGCAATCCTTTCCACAATGTTTCATCGTTATTCATAAGCAATCATTCGTTAGTTAAAGTAGCGCCAGGTTTGCAACTGAACTTTGCAGTTCAATACTTTTCACATTGGATATATAGATATTAGTACAAACTTTACTGCAAATAATTGAATACTCTTGAGGCAGAAGTTTTTTGTAACCGAAAAAGCCTAATCGATATTTGAGGCTAAATATAGAAAGAAAAATCAAAAATGTAACCGATTACATTATTTTGTTTTTGTAAATAGCTTCTCTTAGCTTTAATTTACTGAGCTACAATTGCTTTTTGCGATAAATATTTTTTCCATGATTTTAAAATACCCCGCTTTTCTAACCTGTGTTTTTGCCATTGCATTTTATTCTTGTAATACAAACCGCTCATCAAACGAGGAGATGAAGGATCTGCTTGCGGCTATCAATAAAAGTGAGTACAGCTCTAAAAACAGGTATTGTTCCGAGGCGATCATGGCATCTTGCGATTCTATCATCAATGCATCAAATGACCCCACTGAAATTATTAAGGCGAAGATGATGAAGGCAAACGAATATCTACAGGCAGGAAATGAGCAACAGGCCATAGAGCTATACAAAACGATACTAAAAAAAGCAGATATTGATGAGCTTGTTGAAATAAAAAAGGGACTTGCTATCGCGTTTTTACGATTGGGTGAAAGAACAAATTGTCTTCACAATCACTCCGGCGAATCTTGTGTCTTTCCAATTTCCAATATAGGCGTACATGCTGATCAAACAGGCTCCCGGCAAGCTATCGATCTGTACCAGCAGTTACTCAATAGTGATCTCGGCGATAAGGAATCGAAATGGTTGTTGAACATTGCTTACATGACACTTGGCGAATACCCACGCAGCGTACCGGCAGCATATTTAATTAAAGACCTTAATGTGGATACAGCTTATAAAGTGGAGCCTTTCCTTGACCTCGCCACTAAGCTAGGACTTGATACAAAAGATCTTGGCGGCGGCAATATTACCGACGATATTGATAATGATGGTTACCTTGATATTATCACTTCTTCCTGGTCGCTGGATGAAGGAATGCATTATTTTAAAAATAACGGAAACGGCAGCTTTACCGATCTGTCTGCATCTTCGGGCCTCAAAGAAATAGTGGGCGGTATCAATCTTATGCAGACGGATTACAACAATGATGGCCTGAAAGATATCTTTGTTTTACGGGGCGGATGGAAAGGGATTTTTGGTAAAGAGCCTGCATCATTATTGAAGAATAATGGTAATGGAACTTTCACTGATGTTACCAAACAGTGCGGTTTAATGTCGCTTCATCCCACGCAAACCGCTACCTGGGCCGATTTTAACAATGATGGTTGGCTGGATGTTTTTATCGGCTATGAAAGCCTCGGTGGTGATGAAACTCCCTGTAGGTTTTATATCAATAACAAGAATGGAACTTTTTCCGATGTAAGTGCAAGCGCCGGATGCAATTTTATTGGCTTTGTAAAAGGAGTTACAGCCGGTGATTATAATAACGATGGCCTAACCGATATTTTTATTTCAGCCTTTACCGGACCAAAGCTATTTAAAAACGATGGATTGAAAAATGGCGGTGTTCACTTTACGGATGTTTCACTGTCAGCCGGTTTGGCAAACGACCAAATGCGTTCTTTTGCCACCTGGTTCTGGGATTACAATAATGATGGATGGCCGGATATCCTGGCATGTGATTATGAATTTAAAACATCGCTGGCCGCATACGCTGCAATGGAAGCGATTTATAAAAATGCCGGCAATGGAGGCAGGCTTTATTTATTTAAAAATAACCAAAACGGCAGTTTTACAGATGTTTCAGCCGAAGCCGGATTAACTAAGATCGTATATGCTATGGGCGCCAATTTTGGCGATATAGATAATGATGGTTATCCGGATATGTATTTTGGTACGGGCAACCCTTTATACCAATCTTTGATCCCAAATAAATTGTTTAGAAATATGGAAGGAAAAGGCTTTGCCGATGTAACCAAATCTGCCAGGGTAGGGAACCTGCAAAAGGGCCATGGTGTTACTTTTTCAGATATTGACAATGATGGCGACGAAGACATTTATATCGAAATGGGAGGAGCATTCAAGGGCGATGCCTATCAAAATTCATTGTATGTAAATCCCGGGCAAAACAATAACCATTGGATATCCGTTTTACTGCAGGGTGTTACCTGTAACAGGCTCGCCATTGGTGCACATATAAAGCTTTCGTTCAAGGAAAAGGGTGTGCAAAGGAATGTTTATGAAGATGTCAATTCCGGCGGCAGCTTTGGCGCAAATCCGTTACGACAGCACATAGGAATTGGCAGGGCGGAATTGATAGACAGCCTGGTGATTACCTGGCCAGGCATAAAAAAGACACAGGTGTTTAAAAATATCAGGCCCGATCAGTTCTTAACTATAAAAGAAGGAAGCGATAGCGTTACTGTATCTGCATTACGGAAGATCAATTTCCTCACGGGCTCCTCTGAAGCCATTATTTGTGCCCCGCCAACCAAATAAAGTAACCGGTTGCATTTTTCCTGTTTTTTGAAGGTCAAAAGTTCAACAGATTAAGATGATTATGATCCGGTTTAATTACTTATAAAAGCTATCCGCTTACTATCCGGTGACCACGAAGGCACATTCATCGATCCTTGTCCTCCATATACATAGGCAATAGTTTTAGGAACACCGCCGCTTAGCGGCATCAACCTGAAATAAACCTTTTGGTAAAACGGGTGCGTAGCCGGATCAATCTCTTTTGGAAAAGAGATATAAACGATCCATTTACCGTCCGGAGAAATATGTGGGAACCAATCATTGTATTCATCAAATGTTATTTGCTCCTGTTGACTTCCGTCCGGCTTCATGCGCCATATCTTCATAGTGCCTGTGCGTACCGAATTGAAATAGATCCACTTTCCATCGGGTGTGTATTCTGATCCATCATCAAGGGTTGCTACGTTTGTTAGATTCGTTTCTTTTTTCGTAGCAATGTCAATTGACCAGATATCCCATTCTTTATTTCGCAGCCCGGTAAATAGCAGTTTTTTTCCATCGGGTGACCAGCTATGCAAAAAAGAATGGCCTGAGTCTTCGGACGTAATCTTTGTCGGATTGTCTGATCCGCTAACAGGTAAAGTAAAAATTGTTGAAGTGCGCTTTTCACCAACATAATTACTAATAGCGAGCATTTTACCATCAAACGATAGCACACGATCATTGTTATTGCTCTTTGCAAAACCGGAATTTAATGGTGTGATGGCATTATTACTTAATTGATATTTATAGATCAAACCTTCGGCGCTGTTGTAAATAAGATACTTGCCATCCGGCGTCCAGTTGGGCGCCTGTATTGAACCAGGGGCTCTGTACAAAATTTTTCGATGGCCCGTGATCACATCCATTGTTTCTAAATTGCTTCCAAGGTAATCCTTGTAAGGCTGATAGTTTTTTTTAGGGGGGATGATAATGCGTACATTACTAAACACCGCCTGCTCTATCACAGTATCAATATGGGAGCAAATATAAAGTCCGACAAATGCCTCTTCATTGAGGTCTATTTCTTTTTTAACGGTTTTGTAATTTTCACCAAACACAGCAGCAGAAAAAGTGAATATGTTTCCGGAACGTTCAAATTCTATTTCTGTAGGATAATTGGAAGACACAATAACCTGCCCCGTTGTATCGCCATCTGAACCCCTGTATTGCAAAGATGTAAGTTGCGGTAAGCCTCCATGAAAAGTACCATCAATGTACCTGGAATCTGTAGTAAGTTTATCTCTTGCCATCACGCCGATCTTTCGATGACCGGCAACGCCCTTGCCTTTAAATTTTGCGGTAGCTTTTATAATAAAATCTCCTTTGAGCTTTTTCCAAACAAATTGAAACTGGTCAAGGTTTGCCCAAACATTTTTGCCTGCACCTGAAAGCAAATAGGTTTGATCAGTCTTATTGTAAACAGTATTTCCTTTCATTACAGGTCCGCCTACATCGCCATGTTCATCAAACAGTCCGAGTTCATTTTGCTGAGCGTCAGCGGACATAACACCCAAAAACATAAATAGCGAAAAGTACATTGTGATCTTTTTCATAAACGTATTTTTAAATGTATCCAGCCATTATTTTTTATGATCTGATTTATTTTATTGCGCAAGGGATAAATTAGTGACCTGGTATTTTGCTCCTCATTGATAAAATGTACAAGAGTGCGACGCCAATGAAGTTTAATTGAAAAACTTCTGCTGGGCTCAAAAAAATTGTTCATTATTTTACCCTTTGTTTATTTTATGCTTGAATGAGAATATTCATTTTAGCTATTTAATATAACGACTGGCCCACTTTATAAATGTTGGCCAATTAGGCCCCGTAGTATGCCCACCGCTGTGCTGGCGAAATGAAATTTGTCCATCTACCAATGGTGTTTCGATCAAAGGAAATTCCGCTGTGCCCAAATCTTTCTTGCCTAATAGTTTGTATACCGGTCCTGCATACACGCCGCCAAGAAACATTCCTTTTGCATCTACCCATTGTCCTTCCACCTTTGGAGAACCTGAACTGATAAACACAGGACGTGGCGCACACAAGGCGACCAGTTCATGCGCATCAACGGGCATGTCATTAGGTGTTAATGGGCCGGCATATTTTATAAAGTTTCCAGCAAACCAGTGATACTCGCCTGATGAAGCAAGATTCTCTACCTGCTCTCCAAAAACGCGTCGAAGTATTTTAGCTCCTCCAGCTCCTGAAGAGCCAATGAAACCAACTGCAAACCTTGGCTCGTAAGCCATACTAACCACGGTTGCTTTACCATAGCGGGAGAGACCCTCAATGCCAATTTGTTTTGCATCAACTGATTTATCTGTTTCAAAATAATCAACTGCCCGGCTTGCTCCCCAGGCCCATGCACGCAATGCACCCCAATCATCGGACTTACGTGGTTGTCCTTTATTTACCAATCCTATAATTCCTTTGGTAAGTCCTGCGCCGTTATCTGCCTGGTAACTTGTAGGAACCAAAATGGCATACCCCCAGCCTTTCTCTAATAGTTGTTGCTGCCAGCTTTTTTCTACAGGCGTTCCCAGGGGTGGGCCAGGTAGTCTGAACCCGGCTGGAAATACAAAAGAAAATTCCAGCATCACAGGTACCGGTTTTTTGATATCCGCCGGTGTTGTAAGCGTAAGATCGATATCAACCGAAATAGAAGGGTAGGAGGAGTTGTCAACATGCCCGATCAATTTTTTTATGATGGCAGGTACATGGTGAGTTGTATCATAAACAGTACTAACTATTTCCCAGGTTACTTCCGGCGTATTCTTCGGCATACGGCCGTATATTTCCCGGTCAAAATCTTCAACGATTTCCGGCCGGCGTTTGCTCCACCAGGTTTTTGCATCGGCAACTTTTTTTCCATTTTTCAAAATAAGCGGATCAGGAAGTGACGTGTATTGTGTTGCCTTCGATTCATCATTGTTAGCAGCATTGGGTGCAGACGGATTACCGGATGGGCCACGCCTTGTTGAATCGATATGCAATTGCGCCAGCATTTTTTTATAATCTTCCTGCGTATCCTGCTGAATAGTTTTTGCTGCTTTATCCCTGGTTTGCCAATCCTTAATGTGAGTTGCTACATCAATCATAGGCGCTATCATGATATCTTTTTCATTCTGCTTCAAAAATTGTAAAAATTCTCTATGAGCCGGCAATGAAACATCCAAAGAATTACCTCCACCAACGCCGTGGAAAAGAATAACGAGTAATGAGTTTGTTTCCATTGCTTTTTTTACCCAGGCAATCATCTCCGATCCCGTTTGTCCATTTACTAAAAAGCAATCGGTGTTATACAGATCCACTTCATTTATTTTATGCATCTCATTTCTCACGGCCCTGGCCGCTACAAAATCATTTTTCATTCCATTTATAAAAGATGAATCGCCGATCTTCATATCTCCGCAAGTGAAAGCAAATGTTCTGTTGGTTTTGCCATCCAACGCTTGTAAAAAAACATTCGTCATTCTTGTTTCATCAACCATGCGTTGAATGGTGTATTTGCTCATGTCATAATCAGGTTTCACCCATTCTCTTCCTTTACCACCAATGCAAGGATGATACAAAGTATGGTTGCCCAGCTCATGGCCATTTATAGCAAGCTTTTTCCAGTCATTCAACCGTGTTTGCATAGAAGTAGAAAAGGCGGTAATGTAAAAGGTGGCTTTCAGTCCCAGCGAATCAAGCACTGGTATTGCATTATCCAAATGCTGATTTACTGCATCATCGTAGGTAAGTACAACGGCGCATTTTTTTCCCTGCCAGGGTTGATTGAACTGTGCATTTGTATTTACAATGAACACAAGGCTGGTTAATAAAACAGTCAGATTTTTTTTCATTGTTAAGTTGTTGTACAGACAGAAATAATGTTCAAGAAACGTAATTCTTAATAGAAAACTTTTGTTCAGTGCAGTTCTTAAAATCAAGAATAGTCCGAACTGGCATTTTCATTAAATGTTTTTTGATGTTGATCAGGCAAAAATTCAATCAGGAAGGTACACAAATCTGCGGTGCTCTATAACGCTATTGATCCGTTCTGAATGGTGATGCGGGCAAACCTTCTTTATTATACAAATTAGCTCCATCCGGATTATCAGCCCAGGCATACCGCACGTACATTGGACTAACTATACCCTCATTCCAAACCACCACCGTTTCACCTTTGATTGTTGCTTTTGCCCACACGAATTTTTTGTCAGCACCGGCGATAGCAAATTGATTTAACGCTTCACCATCATTCGCTATCAAACCGCTTCCGGTATTGGTGAACGTGACTATGATCTTATTATCTTCAATCACCGATGATTGATAAATAGGTCCGGAGTAAACGAGATCTTTTTCGCCATAAGCTACTTTTTCAGCTACCAAAGCTAACCTCGTTCCCACATCTTTTTTATTATCAGGATGGATATCATTCCATTCACCAAGATCGATGGCAACGGCCATTCCCGTGTTGGGAGCAGATAAGGATTTTAATTGCGCCTCTCTTAATTCGGCCCACTGGCTTTCGGACGGCAAATAATTTGCATCCATAAAATTAGGAAGCTGAACAAATAAAAATGGTAATTCACCCTCGTTCCATTTACTCCGCCAATCAGCGATCTGCGCTGGCTGCAACTTTACATATTCCTTCGCCCGGTCTGAATTGCTTTCGCCCTGGTACCAAAGAAAGCCTTTAATGGAATAATTGCTCATCGGTGCAATCATTGCATTGTATAAAGCGGAGGGTTGGTTTTGTGCAGATATACCACCACCACCAAATCCTTGTTTGGGTGCGTACACGTCTCCCACTTTATATTGCCAATAGCCTTTAAGGTCGATAGTGTCTTTGCCTGCAAATAAATAATAGGGTTTGCCGGGAACAAATCCTCCTTTGCCAGCGGTGTTAATTACCTTGATCACGAAAAGATTTTTACCAGTTTTCAGCAAACCCGCAGGCACATTGTATCTTCTCTGCGGATATTGATAGCCTGTATTGCCAACTTGTTTGCCATTGATATAGAGCATGTCGGCGTCTATAATTCTTCCCAGGAAAACTTTTGCAGCCACTGCGTTCATAGAGGCGGGTACATCAATTTCTTTTCTATACCAAACAATACCATTCAGGTCTTTTACGCCCTGATCCTCCCAGTAGCCCGGTATATTAATAGTATGCCATCCTTTTGGAATATAGTTGATGTCGTACCAGGGTATGGCCCCGGTCAGTCCCTTATCGGTTGATTTTGTAATTGCCCTATTTGCATTGTTTGCAACAGCCATTCTGTTAAGGCCATTGATGTATGCAGTGTCTTTATTTTTTTGAATGATATTGGTCAGCGCAGGGAATTCTTTCAATCCTTCTTCGCTTGTCCATGCTTCGATAGGAGTGCCGCCAACACTGGCATTGATCAAACCGATTGGCACATGATATTTTTCATAAATTGTCCTGGCAAAAAAATAAGCAACTGCGGAAAACTGGCGAACATCACTCGGGTTGGCAGATTTCCAATAACCTGTTTGAAGATCACTGCGGGGACCTTGCAGATCCGTAGTTGTTGGGATCCAAAAATGTCTTATCTCCGGGTAATTTGCTTTTGAAATTTCATCCGAATAGGTCACACTATGCAATTCCATTTGATGTACCATATTCGATTGTCCGGAACATATCCAAACATCGCCAACCAGGATATTATTCAGCGTAATCTTATTGCTTGCATTAATATCCATTGTGTATGGTCCGCCGGCTTTTATTGGCGCTAATGTTACCAACCATTTTCCTTCGGCATCAGCAGTTGTTTTCACCGTTTTGCCATTCAATTTCACACTTACGTTTTCACCATTGGCCGCCCATCCCCATATTTTAATTTTTGCATCTCTTTGCAGCACCATGCTATCACGAACCAATGCCGGCAATCTCACCTGCGAAAAAGATGTTTGAAAGATCAAAAGAAAAAATGTCGTTAACGGGAAATAAAAATTCATGCTTTAATTTTTTGCGGGCATTTAATGATATCATTAAACCAGGGGTAAGTATTAGCAAGGATAAAAAAGTGAGGTGATTTTATAATAAGTAATAAGGTTTTTTCTTTGAGAATTTCTATTTCTACTAAGGTTAATTCGTCCAATCCATAAAGATTTTACATAACCTTATTACCTTAGTAGAAATTATACTGAAAAAATACTCTTAACCTTATTACCTTATTTTTCTGTTTTTCAATATCACTAATTTATCCCTTGCGGACTATATAAAACAACTCCGTTGATCCCGTTCTTTTCATCTAAAAACTTTCATGATCTTTTAAATAAGCATCACAGGCATACTATCATGAACGCACCGGGTTATCCATACTGTTAGAATTAGCAGGCCGTCTATTTCTCTCAAAACATTTATTCAGGCGATACAGTCCCTTTCTTTAATGAAGACTTTCTAATGATAAGATCAGAGCGAACAATAATAGTATTGGTTTGATGAATATTACTCACACCTTTTAAATGGTTGACCAGGTTGCGTGCTGCAATTTCTCCAATATCCTTACCGGGATAATTGATTGTTGTTAATGGCGGTTCAATTAACTTGGCAATCGCATCGTTATTGAATCCAACCACTGCAATATCATCGGGGATGCGAACGCCATGCTCTTTAAATGTACGCATGCAAACTGCTGCTACAAAATCATTGGTTATAAAAACCCCATCGGGCAAAGGCTTCATTTTCATGATCTGCCTTGCGGCTTCAACACCCGATTTTTCACTCAGGTCCTTTACTATCAGCAAACTATCATCGTAGGGGATTTCATTGTCGAACAATGCATCGTGATAGCCCTTAAACCGTTGAGAATACACATTGCGGTTAAGGCTCGATGTTAGATGAACAATTCTTTTACAACCCTGGTCTATCAAGTGTTTGGTAGCCTGGTAGCCGCATTTCCGGTTATCAATAATTACTACGGTATTACTGCCATCCTGCTCTACACGGTCAAAGAACATTACCGGTATACCCTTATCAATAAAAGGCTGAAAGTGATCGAGGTTAGTGGTATCAAAAGAAAGGGAAGCGATCAATCCATCTACTCTTTTATGAAAAAGATTTTTTGCATTCGCGGCTTCTTTTACAAAGCTTTCGGAGGAGTGCGCAATAATAAGATCATAGCCTGCTGCGGTAGTTATTTTTTCCACACCAGCTAATACTGCAGTAATAAAATTACTATTTAATTCATGTACAATAAACCCGATCGTATTGGTTTGTTGCTGGCGCAGATTTCGGGCAAAATGGTTGGAACGGTAGCCGAGTTCATCAACCATATCAAATATTTTCTTCTTGGTTTTTTTGCTTACGGAGGGATGATCCTTGATACCACGGCTGACAGTAGCAGTTGAAATATTCAGCTTTCGGGCAATATCATAAATAGTAGGATCCTTTTCTCTTATCATAAACAAGCATTGATAAATTGAATGCGGTAAAGCTAAAAAAAAAATTATGTAATCGGTTGCATTTTTCTTTTTTCTTTCTATATTCGATTTGTTATTTGCTAAAAAGATGCTTGCTATGATGAAAGATGAATTTGGCTATACATTTCTCAAACCATTGCCTGTAAAGGATTTTAGCATCTATAAAACATTTTAACGATTACAATATCTTTTTCTCATTTATTAAAAATTTCAGCAGGGCACTTACAGGCAGATGAGTTTACTGCATATAAAAGAGTATCGCTCCTGCTGCTTAATTATTCTTGTTATCACTTAATATTAAACCATTGACAGTAAAGGAAGAAATTTAGCATTTGCAGGCGTAGTGGTCACCAGGTTTTACTAAAGTGATGAGCTATTATTGAACACAATTGCAATCGATTTACCATGTGCCGGCTGCCCGGAAATATAATTTGCTTTATCCCAACATTTATCAATAACTAAAACAAACTACATGAATTTTCTTGGTACAACCGATGTGCTCTTTGTGGTTCTTTATCTGCTGATCATCGCAGGTGTTTCTGTATGGTCAATTAGAAAAAGCAAAGGATCTCCGTCAGATTATTTTCTTGCCAACCGCAACCTCGGCTGGTTTGTAATTGGCGCTTCCATACTTGCTTCAAATGTAGGCTCGGAGCATATCGTAGGATTGGCAGGCACAGGAGCCTCATCCGGGTTGGTGATGGGCCATTACGAATTGCATTCATGGATCGTACTCGTGTTGGGATGGGTGTTTGTTCCATTTTATATGCGAAGTATGGTGTATACAATGCCGGAGTTTTTAGAGCGGCGTTTCAATGCAAGAACCCGCCGTTTATTATCTATCATTCAGTTATTAAGCTATGTGATCGCCAAAGCATCGGTAACCATCTTCGCAGGTGCACTGGTGTTCAATTCTTTCCTTGGCGTTGACTTCTGGACAGGGGCTATCATCCTGGTAGTGGTAACAGGAATTTACACCATATTGGGTGGTTTACACACCGTTATGTACACAGAAGCGATACAGGCCATTGTATTGCTGGCAGGCTCTGCCGTATTATTGTTTATCGGGTTGGATAAAGTTGGTGGCTGGCATGCAATGCTGGATGCCGTACCAAAAGAAAAACTCAATATGTTCCGTCCATTAAGTGATCCTGAATTTCCGTGGCTCGGTATATTGATCGCCTCACCCATTGTGGGCGTGTGGTATTGGTGTACCGACCAGCATATTGTACAGCGTTGTCTTGCGGGTAAAAATGAAAAAGAGGCAAGAAGAGGAACCATCTTTGCGGCTTATTTGAAACTACTTCCTTTCTTTATTTTTCTAGTTCCCGGCCTGATAACTATCGCTCTCGTAAACCAGGGAAAATTAGAATTAACGGATAACAATGCAGCCTTTCCCACATTGGTGAAAACCCTGATGCCTGTTGGATTGCGGGGCCTGCTTGCCGGTGGGTTACTTGCTGCTTTAATGAGTTCGCTCGCTTCTGTATATAATGCCTGCTCTACTTTATTTACGATGGATATTTATCAAAAAATGAAGCCCGAAGCAAGTGGTAAAGAGCTCGTAAAAGTTGGGCGGATCGCAACTGGTGTTGTTGTGTTACTTGGCATGGCGTGGATACCTTTGATGAGCAGGATATCCGGTACATTATACCAATATCTCCAGAGTGTGCAATCATATTTAGCCCCACCTATCGCGGCGGTTTTTTTACTGGGCGTATTTTTTAAACGGTTGAACGGACAGGGTGCATTAACGGCTATGGTCGTTGGTTTCATCATTGGAATAATCAAACTAACGCTGGAACTTTTTCAAAATGACCTCTCAGGCGTATTGCATGATTTTGCAACGATCAACTTCCTTTACTTCTGTATTTATTTATTCCTGTTCTCCATTGTGCTGATGGTTGTGGTGAGCCTGCTTACTCCTAAACCAAGCGAAGAACAGATCAGGGGATTAACGTTTGCCACAACTGTTGCAGAAGACAAAGCTGCAAGTCGTGCAAGCTGGAATAAATGGGATGTAATCCTCTCTCTCGTCGTAGTAGCGATCATTGTTTCTATTTTTGTTTATTTCTCTCCATTAGGAGTTGCTCAATAATCTTCGATGAAAAAAATTCCTTTAGTTCTATCACTCGCCCTTGTGCTTGTTTCGGATGGTTTTGCCCAGCAAAAAAAGAAGTATGAGTTCCCCTTTCAGAATGTTGCTCAATCTTTTGAAAGGCGGGTAGATAACCTGGTATCCATGTTAACGCTGGAGGAGAAAGTGGCACAAATGCTCAATACAGCTCCGGCTATTCCACGCCTGTCAATTCCTGCTTACGATTGGTGGAACGAAGTTTTGCATGGAGTGGCACGTACACCTTTTAAGGTAACCGTTTACCCACAGGCAATTGCAATGGCAGCAACTTTCGATACCAGTTCATTGGCAATGATGGCCGACTATGCTGCGATGGAAGGGCGTGCTATTCACAATAAAGCGATTGCAGCGGGAAGGACAAATGAGAGATATCTTGGACTTACATATTGGACACCCAATATCAATATTTTCAGGGACCCACGCTGGGGAAGGGGACAGGAAACCTATGGTGAAGATCCTTTTCTTACCGCCATGCTGGCCAAAGCTTTTGTGCATGGCTTACAGGGTGATGATCCAAAATATTTGAAGGCCGCAGCATGTGCAAAACATTATGCAGTTCACAGCGGTCCGGAGCCGTTGCGGCATGTATTTGATGTGACTGTAAGCAACTATGATTTGTGGGATACGTACCTGCCTGCTTTTAAAGAACTGGTTGTAAATGCAAAGGTGGCCGGTGTGATGTGTGCTTACAATGCCTATCAAAAACAACCATGCTGCGGAAGCGATTTTTTAATGAATGATATTCTTCGCAATCAGTGGAAATTCTCAGGTTATGTTACATCTGATTGCTGGGGAATAGACGATTTTTTCAAAAATCATAAAACACATCCGGATGCAAAGATGGCTTCTGCCGATGCAGTGTTCCATGGAACAGATATTGAGTGTGGTACGGATGCATACAAGTCGCTGGTGCAGGGAGTAAAAGATGGGGTGTTAACTGAAAAGCAGATTGACATTTCTGTGAAAAGATTGTTTATGATCCGCTTTCGGTTGGGAATGTTCGATCCACCATCGATGGTAAAATATGCGCAGGCCAAATCCTCCGAACTGGAGAGTCCTGCTCATAAAATGCATTCGTTAAAAATGGCAAGGCAATCGATCGTGTTGCTAAAAAATGAAAACAGGATTTTGCCTTTAAGTAAAAAAATAAAAAAGATTGTAGTGATAGGGCCTAATGCGGATAACCCTGTTGTGGAGCTCGGTAATTATAATGGAACACCTTCTGAAATTGTTACGGCTTTAAAGGGAATTAAAAATAAGCTGGGTAATATAGCAGAGGTGGTTTATGAAAAAGCTATCAATTTTACCAATGATACGGTGCTTACATATACCGATGTAAAAAACAATTACAACTGGGATGGAAAGCCGGGCTTTAAAGCGGAGTATTTTAATAACAAGGAACTAAGCGGTGAGCCGGTCATTACTCAAACGGAATTAGCAGTCGATCATAATTGGCAGGAAGGAGAACTGGTAACCGGTAATATAAAGGCAGCCAATTTTTCGGCACGATATACCACCAATTATGTGGCGCAGGATGATGCCGGTATTACTTTCGAAGTGGAGGGGGATGATGGCTTTCGCTTTTTGGTAGATGACAAGGAACAAATAAATACATGGACAAGAAACCGCCTTGGTGCAAGAACCTATAAATTAAAAACCGAGGCCGGTAAAGCTTATAAATTGGTCATTGAATATTTCCAGGCAGAAGGGAAAGCGGGTATAAGATTGAAGGCTGGTAATTTTGAAAAAACAAATTTCGCTGCGCTCACAGATCGCATCAAAGATGCCGATGCAATAATTTTTGTCGGTGGTATTTCCCCGCAACTGGAAGGCGAAGAAATGAAAGTGGATTATCCTGGTTTTAACGGTGGTGATCGTACTTCCATTTTGCTTCCCGCAATACAAACAGAATTGATGAAAGCTTTAAAAGCAACGGGTAAGCCGGTGGTGTTTGTAATGATGACAGGCAGCGCCATTGCTATTCCATGGGAAGCTGAAAATATCCCGGCAATAGTGAATGCATGGTATGGCGGGCAAGCTGCTGGAACTGCCATTGCGGATGTGCTGTTTGGTGATACTAATCCATCGGGAAGATTGCCCGTTACATTTTACAAAAGCGATGATGATCTTCCTGCATTTGAAGATTATGACATGCAAAATCGGACCTATCGTTATTTTAAAGGAGAAGCCCTGTATCCGTTTGGTTTTGGGTTAAGCTATACCAATTTTGTTTACAGTAAATTGAAATTATCTAAAGCGCAAATCAATAAAAATGAACCGGTGACGGTTGAGGTAACGGTGACCAATAACGGGAAAGTAAAAGGTGATGAAGTAATTCAACTATATCTCACTCACGAAAATTCAACATTACCAGCACCATTGTATGCGCTCAAAGGTTTTAAAAGGATCTCACTCGAACCCGGTTCTTCAAAGCTGGTGAAATTTAATTTAACACCGGGTATGTTGTCGCAGGTAAATGTTGATGGAAAAGCGGTACAGCTTTCGGGCAAAATAAAAATAAGCATCGCAGGCGCCTCGCCGGCTGCAAGAAGCGAAGCCTTAGGCGCAGCAAAGCATGTAGCTGCTGTTCTTACAATAAAGTAGATAAATAGTTATTAATTTAGAGTGCTTGATTGATGTTGTGGATAGTATGTTTTGCATTAGGCAATATTTAAGTATCAAATCACCATTCACCTTCAACGTTCTTTTCTTTTTTTTCTTGACAAAAAAAAGAAACAAAAAAAGTCAAGAACAAACGATGGGCTCCGCCCGTTTGTTCCGGCCCGTGCCACGTGAACACCCTGCTTGTTTCTTGTTTATTGAAATGCTTTATAGGACGGTTGATGGGGATTCTATTTTTTCAAGTTGCTTTTCGGTCTATTTGTTTGGGAGAGTTTGGATTATTTGGTCGCCTTTGATAGAGGTATTCCGGAGATTGGAATTTCTGCTTTTTTATTTTTACAGTTGCTTGCATTTGATTCTGGATATTGTGTATTTTTTTCATCCTGATCATCCGGCTAATCTTTCAAATCCTGTTCTGATTGTTGTTTCGAAGCGGAACTCGCCGTTGGTTGATTGATGGTGTGAAATATTCTTTGCTTTGGCCGGTATTCGAATATCAAATCATCATTCACCTTCAACGTTCTTTTCTTTTTTTCTTGACAAAAAAAAGAATCCCGATTTCTACGCTGCAAGCCCGGTCGGGACGTACCGCAAAAAAAGTCAAGAACAAACGATAGGCTCCGCCCGTTTGTTCCGGCCCGTGCCACGTGAACACCCTGCTTTTTTCTTTATTATTAAAATGGTTTACAGGATGGTTGAGGGGGATTCTATTTTTTCAAGTTGCTTTTCGGTCTATTTGTTTGGGAGAGTTTGGATTATTTGGTCGCCTTTGATAGAGGTGATCGGGGGATTGGAATTTCTGCTTTTTTATTTTTACAGTTGCTTGCATTTAATCCTGGATATTGTGTATCTTTTTAATCCTGATCATCCTGGTACCTTGCTCCTCATTGATAAAATGTTGAAGAGTGCGACGCCAATGAAGCTTAATTGAAAAACCTCTGCCTGGCTCAAAAAAATGCTCACTATTTTATTCCTTATTAGCTATAAAGAAAGTGCTTGTTCTACGGTTTGCCTCAACTTGTTTTCTTATAATTTAAAATAGCTGCAACGTTTAACACGACGGCAAACAATGCTATGATACCGATATGCGGCAACACATCTTTAAGGCCGCTGCCTTTTAAAATGATCATTCGCATTACACTGATCAAATAGCTGACAGGATTGAAGCTGGTGGCAACCTGTGCCCATTTCGGCATACTATCGATCGAAGTAAATAAGCCCCCCATTAAAATAAATATCATCATGAAAAAGAACATGATGAACATGGCCTGTTGCTGCGTATCGCAGAACGTGGAGATCAATAAACCTAATCCCAACACGGCCAACAAATAAAGCGATACAAAGCCATATAACAAGGGCAAACTCCCCAGCGGCACAATACCATAAACTAACCAGGATACCAGTAAACCCAGGGTGAATACCACATTGCCTAAAACCCAAAACGGGATCAGTTTGCCCAAAATAAAATGATGTTTTTTAATAGGTGTCACATTGATCTGCTCAATAGTTCCTGCCTCCTTTTCTTTTACTATGTTAAGGGCAGAAAGAAAGCAGCCGATCATAGTAACTAAAATTGCGAGTATGCCCGGAACCATAAATACACGATAATTGAGCAGCGGGTTAAACCAATTAGAAGAGGCAATATCAATTGCAGGTTGACGGTTAAATTTTTCCGGTTTTATCAATTGCAATCTTATGTCGGCATTAAAATTTCGAAGAATATTGCCGAGGTAAGCTCCACCGAGATTGGCTTTAACTCCGTTGATGGCGTTCACGGCAATAAAAACGGGTTGCTCATTTTCGCGGATAAGGTTGCGCTCGAAGTTGCCCGGTATCTCAAGCACCAGGTCGGCCTGATCCTTTTCTATTAATTGTAAGGCCTGCTGGTACGAGTTATTATAACCCGTTAATTTGAAGTAGCCTGATGCAGTGATTTTGGAGATCAGTTTTTGCGAATAAGTTGAATGATCATTATCAATAACAGCAAGATTGATATTCTTTACTTCATAATCTGCTGCCAATGGTAACACCAGCAATTGAACCAACGGCATTACAATTACCACCGCAATGATGGCTTTATTTCTAAAGATCTGTTTGAACTCTTTTTGCAATAAAAATTTTATGGTTCTCATGCCAGTCGTATTTTAAAGTTTTTCAGGCTTACTATTAAAAAGAAAATAGTAATGCCAAATAATATCAATGTTTCTTTCCAGATGGAGGCAAAGCCTAAGCCTTTTATCATGATCGATTTTACAATAATGTAAAACCATTTCGCAGGTATGATATTCGAAAATATTTGTAGCGGCACGGGCATATTTTCAATAGGAAACATAAAACCGCTAAACAGTATGGTTGGCAGCAGCATGCCCATTAAAGATATCAGCATGGCCACTTGTTGGGAACCCGTTTTTACGGAAATAAGGATACCGATACTTAAACAGGTAATTATAAATAAAGTGCTTTCGGCGAACAACAATAATACACTTCCCTGTACCGGAAGGTCTAATGCAAATACGCTCAACAAAAGAATGGAAGCAACATTTATAAGGGATAATACCAGGTAGGGGATTGCCTTTGAAATGATCACCAGTATTGGCCTGAATGGCGATACCAGCAGTATTTCCATCGTGCCTGTTTCTTTTTCTTTTACGATGGATACCGCCGTCATCATTACGCACACCAGCATTAATATTAAGGCAATAACGCCGGGAACAAAATTTGGAGCGCCCCTCAATTGCGGATTGTACAACATCTTTGTTTGCGGCACAATGCGGTAGGGTATAGGGGAGCCCTGGTTCATTTCGTCCTGGTAATTTTGGATGATGGTAGAAACATAATTGGTGAGTGTATTTGCCGTGTTCGGATCGCTTGCATCAGCGATGATTTGCAGTTGCGCTTTGTTTTCATGCAAGAGATCGTTGTTGAAATTTGCAGGCAGCACAATAGCGAGTTTTATCTTGCCTTCTCTAAAAACAGACTCAATTTGCTGGTAGGAGATAATTGACTTTTCCGTTTCAAAATACTGGCTGGCTTCTATCCTTGAAATGAGTTGCTGCGATGCCGCGTCCTTTGCGTTATCTACCACCAAAATCTTTGCATTCTTAACTTCATTGGTAAGCGCAAATCCAAAGATTAAAATTTGCACTACAGGCAAACCGAAAAGAATGAGCAGCGTTTTTTTATCACGCAGTACATGAGCAAATTCCTTTTTTATAAATATGATAAGTTGTTTCATGTTGATAATTTAATCGGCACGTTTTGCTCCCCTTGCCAGTTTGTAAAAAACCTCGTCCATTGATTGTGCATCGAATTGTTTTTTAAGATTGCCAGGTGTATCGAGGGCTTCAATTTTCCCATCTACCATAATTGAAATACGGTTGCAATATTCTGCTTCATCCATATAGTGTGTTGTAACAAAAATGGTAACGCCATTATCGGCAGCTTCATAGATCAGGTCCCAGAACTGACGCCTGGTAACGGGATCCACACCTCCAGTTGGTTCATCCAAAAAAACAATTTTTGGATTGTGTAAAACCGCCACAGAAAAGGAAAGCTTTTGTTTCCAGCCCAATGGCAAAGAAGCGACGAGTTTTTTGGCTTCTTTTTGCAAGCCAAGCTTAGAAATCAACTGCTCACTTTTTTCTTTTAATTGAGCATTTGTTAGCCCGTATATGCCGCCGAAAAAACGAATGTTTTCCAGTACGGTCAGGTCTTCGTACAGCGAAAATTTTTGGCTCATGTAGCCGATATTCTTTTTTATCTGTTCTGTTTTTTTATAGATATCAAAACCCGCAATGGTTGCAGCGCCGGAGGACGGAAGTGATAAGCCGCAAAGCATGCGCATAGCAGTTGTTTTTCCTGCGCCGTTTGCGCCCAGAAAACCAAAGATCTCTCCCTTGCGCACTTCAAAAGTTATTTCATTTGTGGCGATAAAATTTCCAAACCGTTTGGTGAGCTTTTCTGTTTTTATTACAATTTCTTCCATGTTAATTTTGCAGTAGTTTAATAAAACAATCTTCAATAGTTGCGGGTGTTTTCTTTACTTCTATTGATGAAATACCTTGCCTTGCAAACTGATCTTTTATTTCATTTTCGGTAACCGTATTTTTTTTAAACGAGACATGTGCATATTCTCCGAAAGCATAGCCAGATTCTTTTTCCTGATACCCCTTGATGGCTTTCAACAGCGAAGACATATTGCCAGATTTTACCGCAAACAGATCATCAGGATACGATTGGGTGATGTTAACGGGTGTATCAATGGATAATATTTCTCCCTGCTGTACCAGGGCGATCCTATCGCATAGATCTGCTTCATCCATATATGGCGTAGATACGATGATCGTTATTCCCTGCTCTTTTAGCCGTTTAAGCATTTCCCAAAATTCTTTTCTTGAAACCGGATCAACACCGGTAGTGGGCTCATCTAAAAATAATACCGTTGGCTTATGAACAAGGGCGCAGCACAATGCCAGTTTCTGTTTCATTCCCCCGGAAAGTTTTCCCGCTCTTCTGTCTTTAAATTTTTCTATCTGGATGTAGATGTCTTTTATTAAATGATAATTCTCGGCAACCGTCGTGTTGAATATGGCCGCAAAAAAGTTTAAATTTTCTTCAATGCTCAGGTCAGGATACAAGGAAAATTTTCCTGGCATGTAGCCAACATTGCTGCGGATCTTTTTATAGTCTTTTACAATATCAAATCCATCAACAGTGGCCGTTCCGCCATCGGGGAGGAGCAGGGTTGTAAGCATTCTGAATATGCTCGTTTTGCCAGCGCCATCCGGACCGATCAAACCAAATATTTCTCCCTTCTCTACCGTAAATGAAATGCCTTTTACCGCAACGAATTTTTCTTTGCCATAAACTTTTGTAAGATTGCTAACTGTAATTGCCTGCATGATCTAAAGTTTTACTTCTCCGTACATTCCGATTTTTAAATAGCCGTCATTCTTCACTTTAATTTTCACTGCATACACAAGGTTGGCACGTTCATCTTTCGTTTGAATTGTTTTTGGTGTAAACTCGGCTTTACTGCTGATCCATTCAATAGTGCCGGTGTATTCCTTATATTTTCCATCGGCAGCATCTATCAATACTTTCACGTTTTGGCCGAGTTTAATATTGCCCAACAAATCGCCGGTGATGTACGCTCTCAAAGTGATCACAGACAGATCGGCAACTTTATAAATAGGTTTGCCCGCAACAGCCATTTCATTTACTTCCGCATATTTTGTAAGCACGGTACCGTTCACTTTATTAATGATCCTGCACTTAGCCAATTGATCATTTATCTGCTGCACCTGTACATATAACGGAAGCGCTTCTCCATGCAGTCCTGAAGCCTGGGTTTGTAATGCAGATACCTGTGCAACTTCCTGCTGTTGTATTACCTGTAATTGTTTTTGTGTTTCGGCAACCTGGTTGTTAATGTCCTCCAATTGTTTGGGAGTTGCTGCATCAGCTTTTACCAGATTCTGTGTTCGCTTTTGCTCATGCAACAGGTTATTAATACGGGTTTGCATGGCTGCTGATTGTTGCTTATAAAAACTTGTTTGGGTGGCAATGTTTGGCGTTCTGCTACCGGTGGCTTTTATCTGCGCTTCCAGTTGCTTCTTTTTAAGATAAAGCTGTGTGCTGTCAATCATTCCTACCAGTTCACCTTGTTTTACCAGTTGACCTTCTTCAATATTTAAAACATTGATATTTCCGGTTGCTTCCGCGGAAACAATTGTTTCCACTGCCTCGAAGGTTCCGGCAGCATCGTAAGCCGCTTTTTTTTGCCCGCAGGATGCGAGGAAGATCGCTGCCACTATTAATAGTTTTATTTGATTCATTGTGTTTAATTTTTTAATTGCCTGAAGTTGTTTTTTGATTGTATTGAGCCACCAATAATTGTATCTCATGTAAAATTTTATTTTGCTTAGCAAGGTCCTCTGCGTTTACTTCTCTTAAATAATCATTGGAGTTGATCACGCCGTTTTGTAATTGTGCAAGAGCGGTGTTCTTTATCTCCTCTCGCAGTGGGATGATATCGTTGTCAGTTTGAAGAAGTTGTTTGTATTTATTTATTTCACCATCCTGTTGTTTCATTGCAATATTGGTATTCAGCAAAAATGTTTCCTTCTGTAGTTCTATGGATCTTCTGTTGATATCAACCAGGGCTTTGTCTTTTTTGATCGTGTATAAACCTGCCAATGACCAGTTAAGACGGACGCCACCAATATAATATGCTTCAAATTTGTTGCTGAGCATATTCAATGCAGGCCTGCCATAACCACCCTGCAAAAAGAGATTGACTTTTGGAAGATTCCTGGAAGAAAGCATTTTATCCTGCAGATCCAGCACATTTCTTTGTGCAGTAAAAACTAATAATTCAGGTCGCTTTACATCTGCTACAAGAGTGGGAGTATTGGGCTTTGTTAAAACGGTGTTGTCATCTATTTGCTGGTTTAAAAATAAGCCAAGCATATCCATATAGGCCTTACGTGCAGCTTTTAGTTCTATCGTCTTCTGATCGGTTTTTAACAACTCGGCTTTTAAAACAGCTACACTACTTTTTAGGGCTGTGCCATTGTCTACTGCGGCCTGTGCTTTATTAATGCCGGATTGTATATCGCTTTTTGCAAATGATGTTTGTTTTATTTGCTCATCAATTAACAGTATGCCAAAGAATAATTGGTTAACACTTTCCTTCAATTTATAAAGATCAGCTTCCAGCTTTTGTTCTTCTACCACAGCATTTAATTCCTGCGATCTTGCCTGATCTTTTAAGATCCCACCGTTGTAGAGGGATTGAGTCACTTCCCCATAGATCCGGTACTGGTCCTTCGATATAACGGGAAGTTCCATGCCGGGAATTTTGATAGGCACCTGGGTTACATCCGACTGGTAGGTCGCCTGCCCATTTACACTGAACTGTGGCAAATACCCTTTTGAGATGTTTTCTATTGAATAGTCCCGGGCTTTTTTAATCAGCTCTCGTTGTCTTGACAACGGGTAATGCTGCTTAGCCTGCTCATAGGCGTGGTCGATTGTGAGTGTTTGTCCACTGCCGGGTGATATTATACCGAGCCAGCATACAAGCAGTCCCATTTTTTTTAGTAAGTGCTTCATCTATAATTATTTTATTGTTTTAATCAGTTGATTAATTGAAGTGAAAATTTTTTTATTTTGCTTTGATCATTGCCTTTGCCCATTTTGGAATAAGTGCTATTCTTTCTTCCATTAGCGCCTTAAATGCCTGTGGAGACACTGCGTTGGTGGCGCTAAAAACTGGTTGCATAATGAACGGAAAGATGGACATACCTAAAAGACTCATCAGGAATTGCAGCGGGTTTATATCGGGCCTCTTCTCTTTTAGTTGCTTCACGAAGTTGGAGGATTGGAGCAATTTCATCAGATCATTTTTGCTAACCATGTGCTCTGCGTTATTCCTCAGTTCGCTTAGCACAAAAAGCGGCAGATCGGGGTTCTCAGAAAGCATCCGGATGTAGGTGATTGCGAATAGTTCAAATTTCTTTTCCAGCGTAGTTGTGTCATCCATCAGTATCGGAACAATAGTGCCAAAGAGCTTTTGAAACTTTTCCTCCATTACAATATGGAAGAGTTTTTCTTTGCTTCTAAAATAATAATTTAGCAAAGCCAGGTTTATTCCAGACTCTTCCGCTATATCCCTTGTACGGGTAGCTGAGTAGCCTTTTCTCAGAAACACTTTTCTTGCTGCTTCCTTAATTTTTTCTTCGGTTGATGTATCTGCCACTGTAATTTTTGCCTTAGCCATTCATTTGATTTTTTGTTTACAAGAGCAAAGTAAAATAATTAATATGATTTAACCAAGTATTTTAATCATTTGATTAAATATATTGAGTGAATGGTTTATGGTTTTGTGTGGATTGCTGTTTATTCATGGTGAAATGCAGTGGAGTCTATATGTATGGTGTATGTGTATGAGGTATTAGGTATGATGTGAGATTGAGGTCTTTACAGTTTCATCCTTTAATGCCAAAGTTTATATTCTCAGGCGAGTCTCTGCCAGAGGGCTTTCCGAGTACAAAGGCTATTCGAAGCAGGACTCGCCGTTGCACGATTTAAGCTGTGGTTAGAATTTTGCATTGAAAGGCAATCAAATATCAAATCATCATTCATCATCAAGGTTCTTTCTTTTTTTTCTTGACAAAAAAAAGTATTCCGATTTCTACGCTGCAAGCCCGGTCGGGACGTACCGCAAAAAAAAGTCAAGAACAAACGATGGGCTCCGCCCGTTTGTTCCGGCCCGCGCCACGTG
>JBDSAP010000262.1:0-15531 GCA_039922055.1 Ferruginibacter sp. | reverse complement strand
AGCGCTGATGCATTTACGAAAATAACCGGTGCATAAAACTCCATCATTTCTTTGGTGGTTGAATCAATTATTCTTACACCGGTAGCCTTAGATTTTGCCTCATCGTATATAATTGAGTGAACAACGGCATGAGGCCTGATGGTAAGATTGCCTGTTTTTAACGCCCATGGTAAAGTGGATGCATTGCTGCTAAAATAACCGCCGTACACGCAACCACGATTGCACATGGCCTGGTTCTGGCACTTGCTTCTCCCCTGCTCCGTGTGTATGGGTTGAGGGTTGGTAATGTGAGCGCAACGGGCCTGTATGAGATGGCGGTCCGGGTAATTGTCTTTCAATTTTTCTTTGAAATAATGTTCGATGCAACTCATTTCAAAACCAGGCATTACTTCGCTATCCGGTAATTCGGGAATGCCGTCTTTATTACCTGCAATGCCGGCAAATTTCTCAACATAACTATACCAGGAATCCACGTCCTTATACCTGATGGGCCAATCAACAGCAAACTTGTCCCGTGCCGGGCCCTCAAAATCAAAGTCGCTCCAGCGCTGTGTTTGCCTCGCCCACATCAGCGACTTGCCGCCCATGTGATAGCCACGCACCCAGCGAAAAGGTTTTTCCTGGATGAAGGGTTGCTCATCATCTTTAAGCGCCCACTGCAAGGTTTCTTCTCTCAGGAATTTAGCGCCCTGGTAATCTTTACGCTTTTCGATCGGGACTGTTCCCCTGTACTCAAAATCCCATACTGGCTTGGATGCTGTGGGATAATCTTTTCCGTGAACTACTTCACGGCCACGTTCCAGCACCAATGTTTTTAATCCCTTATCGCAAAGCTCCTTTGCAGCCCACCCGCCGCTGGCGCCCGAACCAATTACAATAGCGTCGTAGGTTCTTTTTTTTAAGGAATCTTCTGGCATGTTGTTAAGCTTTTACTTCAACGCAACCGTAGTAATGTCCCGGTGCTATTTTATAGTTAAGGTATTTTTGCATTACTTCTTTTGATGTATTAAAACCCCGGATGGTTTCTGATCTCAGGAGGGTATAAAAATCTTTTTCCGGCTTGTTTGTGGAGGTGGAAAGTTTTTGCAAGAGTTCCTGCCGCTGGGCCTGCGTACACTTTGCAAAAGAATTATCATGAATGGTTTTTGCTGAAGCATCCAATGCTTTTAGCTGTGCCTTTACATTATCCTGCACATCTTTTTCATAGCAATTATCGATCAGCTTTTGCAAAAATAAATCTACTCCTACCGACAGCGCACCGATAGAGCCAGCAGCCGTACCCGCTGGAATCAAAGTATTGGCAATACCCGCAATTGTTTTTTGTTCTGTTGATGAAAAGGAAGAAAGATGCGTGGCAGGTGTGTCATCGGCGTTGCATCCCATCCAAAGCGGAAGCGTAATTAAACTGCCGGAGGCAAGCACTATATTCTTTAAAGCTTTCCGGCGGTTCATCATTGTTATTGATAGTTTATAAGGAACATAAATTTAAACTAAAAAACAATTTAGGTTCAATATTCTTTCACCCTTTATTGATGGTTTTATTACAACGGTAGGTATTTCGAAGAGCAAATGATAAAACAATTTTTCGCCGGAATTTTTCCTGTTGTTCTTTATTTTATTTTTCCAAAATCAGCAGCCCATTTATTCATCTCACCAGGTGTTAAAAAATCGCCCGAATGTATGACTACCCTGTAGCGAAACGTAACTGATTTATTGGGAGCTAAAGAAAAATTAAGTTCTTCCTTGCCATTGCTGAATACTTTTCTTCCCAATGGATTCAATGCAAATAATCCGTAGCCTCTTGCATGCCAGTATGCCGGGTAACCCACATTGGATGGATGGTCGAACATTCCAATCGTAATATTCTTACCTTCCTTTTTTCCTGTGAGCATTGTCCATGGCCCTTTACTACTCCATACTGAATCACCTTTTAATCCTTCACTGCTATAATACATCCCGGTAACATCGGCACCCGATGGAGCAACATTTGTTACATTGCCTTTATCATCTACAAAACTGCTTTTTTCTTTAGACGGCAGTTCTAGTTCTCTTGCCACTCGTATCGCAAACATACCGTCCTTTACATCTTTAAAAATTACGGTAGTATCCGTTGCCGTTAATGTAGTAATGCGATCAATTATAAAATCATTTTCTTTTACGGTGAAGTTGAAACTTGTTTGTTCATTCAATAAAACTTTACCGTCTGGCCTTACCCATGTTGCAGCGGTAGTAAGCGCCGCGTTTTTACCAGCCGCTTTTTTATTAACTATTTTTTGATGAAGGATAGTGCCATACTGACTTCTTTTTTCAGGAGCAATGGCTGTAGAATTATTCCAGAAATCAAGACCATTTACTGATTCATAGTTGAGCCAGATACCGGTATGATGCGGATGGTCTGTTCTTTCGCCGGGGATAATTTGAAAAGGATATCCACGGGTAACAGTGATTCCATCTACGGTGTTTACCGGATACAGCACAGGTTTTCTACTTGAATCATAATAACAATAAGCTGTCAGGAGTTTACCGTTATACAAAATCTCCACCTGCTGTTTATCCCTGTTTTCACTTATTGTAAAGCCCGCCGGCTGCTGTGCTGTGGCAAACATGCCCGCCAATAATAAAATAGAAACAACTAATAATTTACTCATCGAATTAATATTTAAACGGTTTGCCATTCGCCATTACTTCCTGCGTTTTTTCGTCAAAGGTTACTTTCGCTCCGGTGTGAGCGGCGGCAGTCGTCATGATGTTTGCAATAGAATGGCTGTACCCTGCTTCTACAGGTGCATTGGGTTGCTTGCGGCTGCGGACACACTCCATCCAGTTACGAACATGATTGGAAGTTAATTTATCGCCACCTGTGTTGGCAGATGCAATTACCGGTTCGGCTATGGATAAACTTTGCTGCGTTAATAAATTAGGCTGCATCTTCATTTCTTCGGCAAATCTTTTTGTTAAACCACCCACAGGAGAAACCATATTAGTGTTTAGGTTTAACTCGCCGCCGTTGGAGTAATATATCTCTGCCGGCTTTTCATCTCCATTGTGCATACGGGAACCAAACGTAACCTGGAAACCTGTTGACAAATCATCGGCAGGGCCGTACTCAAAAACGGCCGTAATTGTGTCCCAATTCTTTCTTCCATCTTTCCACATATAAATACCACCGTTCGCTACTACCGACCGTGGATGTGCTAATCCACTAAACCAATGCACCGTATCTATCTGGTGGCTCATCCACTGCCCTGGCAAACCGGACGAATAGGGCCAGAACAATCGATATTCTAAATATTTTCTTGCATCAAAAGCATCATTTGGCCTGTTCATTAAAAAGCGTTTCCAGTCAGTATCTTCCTCCTTCAACTGGCTAAGCAATGCAGGCCTGCGCCAGCGGCCGGGCTGGTTTACATTCCATGTTAATTCAACCATAGTGATAGGGCCAAATTTACCCGAACGTATAAAATCATTTGCAGCATGATAGTTTGCTCCGCTTCTTCTTTGTGAACCTATCTGTACTATTCTATCTGAGGCTTTTATAGCTTTTAAAGCGGCACGGTTATCTTCCATTGTTTCTGCAAAGGGTTTTTCAACGTATGCATCGCAACCAGCCTTTACTGCTTCAATAGCATGGAGTGCATGTTGAAAATCTGCGGTGCTGATAAAGACCGCATCCACTAATTTCTTGTCGTATAGTTCTTCATTATTGCGGCAGGCAATAACATCATGTCCCATTTTTTCTTTCCAGGCGGCGGCCCCATCTTCCCTTCTTTTGTTCCAAATATCCGACACCGCAACAATGTCAAAGTTCAACTCCTTGTAGTGGTTCATAAAACTGGGCATGTGTGAACCTCTGTGCCTGTCGGAAAAACCAACCACACCTACCCTTACACGATCATTGGCGCCAATAATGTTATTGTAACTTTTAGCGCTGAATACCGATCCGCCCATATAAACTCCGGCGGTAGTAATAACTGTTTTTTTAATAAAATCCCTGCGTGACTGTGACATAGATTTTTGTTTTATGAAATAAAAAATAATTGAGCCTGCTGTATTATGCTATTAGCCCGGGTTATAATATTTGTTATTCAGGAAGATGAGAAAAATCTCCGGATCAAAATTGTGTACACGCCCGCTTCAGTTTCTCATCTCAATGCCCCGGTACGAAACGTCATTGCTAATCGTTCCACAAAAGTAGGTGACCTTTGCTGCCTAACCGATTTTTTAACGATGTAATTTTACTTTGCATGCGCTGTTTGAATCATATCCGTGCCAGCAACATATTTGGTCAATGCAATTCGCCCGCTTTCATTTTATCTTTTGGTTTAGTAGAACCATCTTTTACTACTCCATTCACTTCAATTTTTATTACAGTAGCAATAGGGTCTATGGCCGTTGCCGGCACACTAATTATCACACCTTCATCAGACACTTCAGTTTTCAACGCAGTACCATTTGCCAGTAGCTGGGCAGACGTGATTTTGTTTTTCAATCCGGGTATTAAAAGTTTCCCATCTTTCGGCCATTCAAAAACTGAAAAATAAAGGTTGGTATTCTTCCCGTTTTCTTTTTTGGTGCAGCGCCCCCATGCGAATAAACCGAAAGGACTGGCCTTGGTATCGTAGATAGATTCACCATTTACTTTCATCCAGTCGCCCAATCCCTTTAACAAGGCGATGCTTTCCTGTGGAAATGTTCCATCAGGTTTTGGCCCCACATTCAATAAATAATTGCCGCCTTTTGAGGCGATATCAATTGTGTTATGAATAATTGTTGACAAGCTCTTCCATTCATTAGCATAGCTTTTATATCCCCAGGTGTCATTCATTGTCATACAGGTTTCCCAGTCCTTTCCATCCAGTTCGCTCAGGTTAGGTATTCTTTGTTCGGGTGTTTTATAATCGCCGGGATAGTTGGGACGTTTCAACCGGTCATTGGTTATAATGTGCGGTTGCAATTGTAAAAGAGCATTCAACTTTTCCGCAAACTCATCGGTCATGTCGGTAGGTGTATCCCACCAAAGCACTGCCACCTCCCCATAATTGGTTAATAGTTCTTTTACCTGCGGCACTGCCACTTCATCCATGTATTGCGACATTGTTTTTGTTGTTTGCATTGGGTCCCAATGCCCGCTGTGGGCCGCCGTATAAGCGTCAATGGATGCCGAATCCGGGTTAGCCCATCCTTCGCTGGCAACTCTCCGTGCCGCGGCGCCGCCGGGATTGTTCCAGTCCTGGGCCTGTGAATAATAAAAGCCGAGTTTGATGTTGTATTTGCGGCATGCTTCCGCCAATGGTTTGAGTAAATCTTTTTTGTAGGGAGTGGCATCCACCATATCCCAATTGCCTGCTTTCGAATCGAACAATGCAAAACCGTCGTGGTGCTTAGCAGTGATCACAATGTATTTCATACCTGCATCTTTCGCCATGCGCACCCAGGCATCCGGGTCGTATTTCACCGGGTTAAATTGTTTGGCAAATTCCTGGTATTCTACAACCGGGATTTTTCCACGGTTCATAATCCATTCACCAATGCGATTTATCTTTTGACCATTGTATGTGCCTGCCGGCACCGAATAAACGCCCCAATGAATAAACATCCCTAAGCGGGCTTCCCGCCACCATTCCATACGTTTATCTTTTGACAAAGTATCCTGGCTTAAAAGCAATTGAGTGGTGAAAGTGATTACGATTAAAAAAGAAAATGGTTTTTTCATTTGCAAAGCTATCTGCTGATAAATAAGTATCCTGAAATAAACTGCAACTAAACACTATTTATCGTAATAGCATGAGAATATGCTGGCTTTTTATTCAATTATATTAATTCTACTTTGACATATTTAAAAAAATGTAGCTCACAGTTACGACAGTTTAATTATGGAACGAAAAAGATGCCATGAAAAAATACAGTACAAGTGAGTTCCGATAAACCGGAATTAGAATAACACAACTATGCCGCCATAAAAAACATCTGCTGGTCAACAAAAAAACACAAAGGTTTGCCTTGTCAAAGTAGAATTAACAAGAATAAGCAATCATTGCCAGAATTTAAAATGCGGCATGAATATCCGGAAGTAGCAGGCAGGGCTGACAACACAAAATGTAGAAGTGGGTGTGCCCCGGCTTGTAGTTAAGATGACAATGGAATGGAATAAGCAGCCTATCAGAATTTAGCGAAGGTGAAGCTCCGTGAATGATTTATTTTTTTAATTGTACCACTTTGTAAAATGCCGGCTTGGGTTGAAAATTCCTGTCGAACAACAAAGGGTAATTGGTCCTGCCTCTTACCGGCCATCCATTCAACCAGCTTTGTGCATCGTTTACTCCCCAAAAAGTAACACGGCTTATTTTATCCTTATGTTTTAAAAATAGTTTGAACAATGCCTGGTAATCATCTGCCAGTTGCTGCTGTAAACTATCAGGTAAGCCATTTACATAAGGGTTTAAAGCAGGATTGTTTTGCATTGTTTGGCTGACGTCTGCGCCAGAGAAATTTCTTTGCAATACTTCTATATCCAGTTCTGTAAACATCACTTTAATACCGAGGGCAGCATACTGTATAATACTTTCTTCAATATTTTTTAACGGAATTTTCCCTAAATGCCAATGACCCTGAATACCTACTCCATCAATACGCACACCTGCTTCCTGCACCTTTTTAATAAGAGCAATACAACCGGCACGCTTGGCTGGCTGTTCATTGTTATAATCGTTGTAATACAGTAGTGTATTGGGTGCGGCTGCCTGGGCAGTTCTGAAAGCCTCGGTCACAAAATCTTCACCGAGTTTATTTAGAAAAACAGATTTGCGCATGGTACCATCTTCATTTAAAGCTTCATTCACCACATCCCACGAATATACTTTACCGTCGTAACGTGCCGCCACTGTTTTAATATGATTAGTAAAAAAAGTTTTGAATGAATCAACACTTTGAATGCGACGGGCAAATGCGGGTAATTGACTATGCCAGATCAGCGTGTGTCCGTTTACTTTTATATCATTTTTTTGGCAGTAGGCCACCATCTTATCTGCCAGGTCAAAATTATACGTGTCCCATTGCGGGTGAATGATTTGGGCTTTCATAACATTTTCAGGTGTGGCCATGTTAAACTGCTGTTTTATCAGTAGATCCGCTTTGGCATCTCTTTCTTCAATTTGGGTGTTATTAAGAGCGGTACCAATGCCAAAATCTTTTTTATATAATTCTTTTAAAGACGGCGTACTACTCGTGGCTGTATTTTTTTTGCTAGATGAACAACCTGTTCCCAGGAAGCCTGCAAAACACAGCAGCATCAAAAAGATATCCTTTGTCATTTTTATTTTTTTCATTATTATTTATTAATTGGGTTTCTGGTTCCCTGGTAATTCGCCCGCTTTTTCACAAATATATTTTCCGATTCATCAACATCAATAAGGCATTGAACCAGGTTTAACTTTATAGGAGATTGGGAGATCGATTGTGCATTGATTTGTAAAAAGGAAAATGCCCCTATGAATGTTGTGGCTACTTTGGCAAACTGTTCCCTTCTGCATTTTCAATTCTCAATTTTCTATTTTACAAACTGGGTTCTCTCTTGCACAAAAAAAATTATTTACCGGTCCCTATACTTTCTGCGATACGGAAATAATCAAAATCAGCATATCCGCCAGTATACTTTGTGGCGTAGTTGAATAATGTAAAACGATAACCAATAAATTGTGGAATCGTATAAGCCATTTTTAGCGGCGTTCCAAGTGTTGTCCATGTATTTCCATCCAGGCTATAAAAGAAATTTGCGGTATCCTTTTTATTAGTGAAATCACATTCAGCCTTAAAGAAGACCGTTTGCTGGTTAAGCGGTATGTTTTGTACTTGTTCAGGTTTGCCCGAGCTTGCATTAATCATGACAATACTTTTACTGTTACCCTCTATCTTAACACCTGCAATGCCATAATTCTTTTGCAGTAAAGCTAACCCGGCAAAATCACCATCTTTCATATTCGAAACATCAAGAGAAGTGATACCGGTACATACAGGACCAATGGTGCGTTGCGTTAATGAATTTCTCGCCAGCAAAAATGAAGTGTCGATTCTTCCTGTTTTTAAACGCAGATAACCTTTTCTTTCTGTAACAGACCATAAACTGTTATCAGGGTTATGATTCCATTGCCAGACTAACGGCAACGCAGCATCGTTTTTATTCCGGGTAAATTCATCCGATGCAACAATACCGGGTATTAAACTTTTGTTTGCCGGTAACTCCAGTGTTTCTGGCACTTTACCATTAACGCCCAACACCGGCCAGCCATCTTCCCATTTTACAGGTACCAGGTAAGGAATGCGGCCAACAGCGCCATAATCACGGAACAGGTAAGCATACCATATTCCATTGGGCATATCTATCAAACCACCTTGCGCTACGCCCATATCCTGCAAACCAATTTTTCCTTCCCATGGCCCGGTAATTTTATCGGCCCTGTGTATAACCACCGTACGCATTCCGCCGGGAGGCCAGGTAATATTGAACAGATAATATTTGCCGTTTATTTTATACAACTGTGAACCTTCTGCGCCTAACCCTCCACGTTTACCTTCCACCTGGCTGGGAGCACTCGCATTTTCAATGGCCACCTGGTTAACGCCGCCTTCTTTTACACCAGATAAATCTGCGTTTAATTCCACTAAATTTAATTTGCCTGCGCCATAAAGCAGGTACGCTTTTCCGTCATCATCAAAAAATAAAGAGTGGTCGTGGTAACTTGGTTTGAATGTTATTCTTTTCCATGGACCTTTTTCAATATTTTTTGTGCTGTAGATATAAGTTTGCCCGGTTGTTTGCGCAAATGTGCTCACATAATATATCCCGTTATGATAACGGATACTGCTGGCCCATGACCCTCTGCCATAAGTGCTTTTACCGTTTACAAGATTCAGCTCGTCTACATCAGCCAGTGTATCATAAGCATAGCTTACCAGTTTCCAGTTTGTTAAATCCTTCGACTTCATAATTGGCACTCCGGGATTAAAATGCATGGTAGTGCTGCTCATATAATAAGTATCTCCCACACGGATCATTGACATATCCGGCACATCTGCAAAAATGATGGGATTGTGTGCTTTTGAATTTTCCTGGGCTGATACATTGTTAACAAAGACACATGAGGTAACAATGGCCAAACCCGCGATAACTTTATACATTTCTTTCCGTTTTAATTTATGTAAACATAGGATCGTTAAACAAAACAGCTACCATAATTTTATTTTTTACTGGTACCCTTCATCTATTGTTTTAAAACAAATCCTCCTGAAGGCTGCATTACCACTTCTACTTCTCCTGCCTGGCTGATGGCTTGCTCTTTTGTGAAAGGCATTTTACTTTCATCATCGTTATAAAGCGTTACTTTTTTTCCTGGTAGCATCGGAAGTTTTACGGTTAGTTTCAGCGCTTCCTTTCCTGCATTCACGCCGGCAACATACCAATTGGTTCCGTTGCGCCTGGCCAACACAATGTATTTGCCGGGGTACCCGTCTATGTAAACAGTTTCATCCCAGGTAGTGGGCACTTTTTTCATAAAATCAATTTCAAATGCGGGAACATCTGTCAGGTTGTTAGGAGTAAGCCCAAACATCTGCACTGCATTCTGAAAAAGGATGGAAGTGGCTAGTTGAAAAGCATCTGTCGTGAGGCGCTTATTCCTGGTTTCATTACTTTTTACAAGGTATTTGTTCAGCAACACACCGCCGAATTCCATACTACCAACAGCGTTGCGTATAAATGGATGAAGGGTGGCATTAAAGGCCTCCGAATCTCTTACTCCCTGTGAAAATATCAGCATTTCTGATGCAAGCACAGCTTCACTTCCCACATAATTAGGATACATGCGTTCCCATCCTCTTGGTACAGTGGCGCCATGAAAATCTATGATCAAACCATAATCATTGGCATCGGAAAGTATATCTTCATACAGGCGCATCGTTTCCTGTTTATCTCCTCCAAAAAAATCAACTTTCAATCCTTTTACGCCTGCTTCCTTTAACCACTTCATTTCCTTTTTCCGTTCTACTGATGAACTCATTTTATTCCTCGGTCCCTGCGGTGCATCATTGACCGTGCCATTAGAATTGTACCATAGCAGTACATCTACTTTTTTTGAATTGGCATACCTGATCAGTTCCTTCATTCTGTCTTTACCAATATTGGTATCCCATAAAGCGTCGATCAAAATATATTCCCATTTAAGAGAAGCCGCCAGATCAATATATTTTACCTGGTCATCGTAGTTCATGCTCTGGTCCTGCCATACAATCCAGCTCCAGGTTGCTTTTCCGAATTTATATTTACGGGATGGTTCATACAGTGGTTCTACTACATCAAAAGGTATAGTGGTTTCAACAATTGGTTTTAGGTTTTCACCAACGGTGATGGTTCTCCATGGTGTAACACCTGGTAATGATATGGCCGCACCGCTGCTTCCAAAACCATTATTTTGTTTTGGATTGGGATATTCTACCGTATACACACCTGTTTCTTTTGAACAGTCGCTTAGGTGAGCGCCACAATACAAACTGCTTACACCTGTTTCTGAAAGCAGTACCCATCCATTGTCCCCCACATGAAAAAGACCGGGAAATACAAATCCATCATTACGAAAATTCGTGTTTATCATCGGCGCATCGGCCTGGTAGCCGCTTTCATAACTGGGAGCCGTACGTGCAAAACCGGTCATGGGCGCCATCATAGGCGATAAAAAAGTTGTGGTGACTGCAGGAAATTTATAACCAGTAGCTTCTTTTTCCACCACACAGGAAAACCGTTGCCCCATGGTAGCAAGTTCATACCGGAAAGCGATATTATTATTATTGACCCGGAAGACAATTTTCATTTTATGCTGCCTTGCATTTTCAAAATTGCAGGTCAACTGGTTGGCAGTATAATGAACCTCGTATCTTTTTATTTTAGCTTGAGTATACACTTTATCAATCGTTGTATCCTCCCTGCCAATATATTTCATCCCGGTACTAAAATCGCCCTCATTGGTGATAAGTCCCAATGGTGAATTTTCGAGCATTACTTTATTGTTATACATAACGGCGTATACAGGTTTGCCATCTGTTGCCGATATGCTTACCGTTAATTTTTTATCCGGGCTAACAACTTTTATGTCCTGCGCATAGCTATGATGCAGCAAAAAAACACTACAGATAAAAAGTGCTGAATAGGAAAATGATTTCATTTTATTTTTGATTTATCGCCCGTTATTTTTTAAAGCTGATGGCTTTCGGCCAACACTGGACTTCCTGGCCGCTGGCTTTGTTATGAGTGCATATTTAAATTATAATGAACAACGGATAAATTGGCGTATAATTTTTTTATGGGCCGGGCGAAAGTTTTTCAATTTAGCTTCATTGGCGTCGCACTCTTGTACATTTTACCAATGAGGAGCAAAGTACTATCTAACCAATTTATCTCTTGCGCAGTATAATAAGAATCATATCCGGTTCTGCATATTCTTACCGGGATAATCTATTTAGAATACACCGCTTTAACCGTGCTTTCTCCGCGTGGCGATGTAGAATTAGTGACCACAGAAAGCAGCCCATCTTTTGTAATAGTCCAGTTTTCAACAGACTTAATTTCAAAAGACTGTCCGTCCCTTTCGAAGTTGGTAGTGGTATTTACCACCAGTGTTTTGCCATCATCAGACCATTTGGCTGTTGATTTTCTTTTAGAACCACCAAACCCTTCAGATTCAACAATTTTGCCATCGTAGGTTAATTTAACAGTGGATGTTACGGGATCGCCTCCGTTAAAACCCGGCGTCACCCTGGTTACTGTAATAGCATCATCTTTTTGTTCAGCCTTTAACGAACGTGTAACCCTTGCTCCAAATTCGCCTAACTCACTCTTTGATTCATCCAGTTTCCAATCGCCGTTAAAACTTGCATGTTGTGCAATTAATGCAGAAGAGCTGAATAAGATCACAGCAAAAGTCATCATCGCAACCAGCGATTTTTTTAAAAAAGTCTTTTTCATAATTGTTATTTTATTGAGTATTAAAATTTATTTTTAAAATAGTGGCTAAATCAAATTCTATTAATCGGTATTTTTTTTTGTAATTCTCAAATAATAAACAGGCCCGGCTGTATTTCCCGGCAGCGGCAGAAATTTTACACGTATATCAGCTTTGCCGTCAATCAATGAATCAGGTATTGCATATTCAACTTCATGAAATTTTTGTTGGTTCCATTTATCAGCAATATCTTCTGTAGCCAGTTTTACATCGTCAATATAAATATCAAATTTTCTGTTACCCTTTTCATTTCCCCAATAACGAACTACCAGGCCCAAATTTTTTCCGTTGCCGGTTGACAGTTTGTAACTAAAGTAACCAGCGGAACGGGCATCCCTCCAAAATTCATCCAGGTAATTGCCCGTATTGGAATTTTGCTTTTGAATAAAGTGATCTGCTTCGGGCTGTTGTTCACCGGGAGCAATAAAATCTACCGTGCGTTTTTGCAACTCAATTTTTTGCTGTTCTCCAATTGCTATGGAGTCGAGGTAAGTTTTGTAACCTGTGTTGGATAAGGCCATCCAATACATCATGTAGCGGGCATCATGAATTTTATAAAAAGGCTCCAGCAACGCAGGGGCCGCATTAACGAGTTTAATATCCGCGGTTGAAAAAAATAATTTCCTGCCAGGTACTGGCTTTATTTTATTAGCTATCGCAGCAAGATCATCTTCTATAATAACAGGTGCTTTGTCAACTGGTAATTTTTTACCTCCTGCAATATGCCCCCATCTTGAGTCATCAGCTATCAGCCCTGCTAAATCTTCAGTACCTGTTTTTGAAGCCAGCAATACCGGGCCATGCATGATGGCGATATAGTTGGATACATTCGGCATGTATTCGATATTGTTATGCATAGGCAAGGTAATGGCAACCACATCCCCTTTCTTCCACAACCTGTCGATGCTTATATACGATGAAGGATGTGCTCTGAAAGAAACAGCTTTATTATTAACCGTAATTTTTAATTTCCCTTCCTGCAGCCAACCGGGGTAACGTACCATCAATTTAAATTTTGATGTGCCTTCTGTAACAGTAAGCCTGGTTGTTTCTTCTTCTGGAAATAAAGTTTCCTGTTTCAATTTTATTTTTTTCTCTTTCCAGTTTAATTCAGATGCAATAAAAAGATTTAAAAACAAGGAATCATTTTGATGCGTATAAATGAACTGCCCGTACTTACCATGATTTTCCATACCGCTGCCTACGCAGCACCACATACCTTCATTGGGAGATGAATAAACTCTGTAGTGCCTTGGGCGGGCCGGCGTAAAATAAACATATCCGCCATGAACAGGATGCTGGGTTGATAAAATATGGTTGTACAAAGTCCGCTCATAATAATCTGAATATTTTGCCAACGGCTTTACCCGGAACAAGTCTTCCGTTAACTTCAGCATGTTATAAGAGTTGCAGGATTCCGGCCCTTCCACTTCGTTTACAAAATCATTGGATGCAGCCGAACTGGGAAAAAATTCCCGGCGGCTGTTTCCACCAAATGCCAAACTACGGCTACCCGTTACAGTTTTCCAGAAAAAACTTCCGGCATTAAGATAGTCAGCATCGCCGCTCAACTCTCCTATTCTTTCAAAACCCACTGCTTTTGGCACCTGGGTATTGGCATGTTTGTTATCAAGATTATCGGTGGAAGCCGCCATGGCATCCAGCAACATTTTATGCGAAAACCTTTTAGCTGCGGTTAAATATTTTGGATTGGCAGTCATTTGATAGGCATCGGCAAATACCTCGTTCATACCACCATGTTCAATATCAAGCAACGACTGCATTTGTTGATCGGTTAAGGAAGCGGTGATATCAATGGCCCAGTCGCAGAATTTAGTAAACATATTTTTCGCATCTGCATTGCCAGTGTATAACCATGCATCCCGTAACCCAGCATACATTTTATGAATATTGTAAAAGGGTACCCAGGCTGCACGAAAAGCCGCGAAATCGCCATTCTTCAATGTGCTCCATATTTTTTTACTATTGGGTACAGCGCCTACATAACCGATGCCCCAACCGGGATTATTAACAGCACTGGCCTCCTGGCATGCTTTTAATTCTGTTATCACATGGTCAAGCCGCTGTTTGCAAACGGAATTTTTTGTCGCAGCAAAATTCATAGCGAGTGCCGACAAATAATGACCACCTACATGGCCATCCAGACCATCCCAGTTAGGATATGATTTTGCTTTTGCAGGTAAGCCGGCTTCTTTCCGGTAACCAGCTAACAACCTGTCTGAATCATATTTCATCAGCACTTCAATATTCAAATCACGGGCATGTTTAAACGGCCCGTTCAGAAGTTGCACATCCTCCAAAGGAAATTCGTTATGATACAATTTATCCTGTGCAAAGCCTTCATTGGATGATAATAAGCCTGCTATGCAAAGTGTTACAAAGGAGCTATGTTTTAAAAATTTCATGTTTGATCAGTCTTGTATTTTACGTTTATAACCTGATGCTTTGTTTTTTTCCTGCATAGCTTATCATTTTGCCAGATGCTGCTATTGTATTTTCAGGAACTGCCATTAAAGAATCAATTACCACAATCCTTTAAGGACAAAAAAAATTGCCGATAGAATAATTTTACTATTCATTTTTGTGTTGATTGTAGCACCAAAAATAATGGATTACAAGGGTTTAGAATCCAAAAAGTGTACATCTATGAATCTATTTTAATCACTCTCAACTTTCAATCACTCCATCTTCATCTTAACCCAGTAGTACGATCAAAAACCTGTTACTGGAAAACATTTGATACCGATAATAGAGGAATGTATTTCTACCGGCTAATCTCTTCATTCAATTTATTGCATCATTAATACTTTCCCCATGAAACATCTTTAGCTTAATTTTTTCATACGAGTTATCAGCAACCAAATTATTAATTCTACTAAAGAAAGGGCGGCGGTTTTAGAAGCCGGTATGGCGATAGTCTGTTGTATGAAGTGATGGGTGTTTAGATCTCTGAGAATATTCGAACTTCAAACTATTCACCCCCCTCCACTTTATGAATTATTCAGTTTAGAAAGCCAAAATCTTCGAACTAAAAAACCCGCTACCAGAGCGGGTTTTAGCATTTACAAAAAGATAGTCGTCCTCCATGTACAATTTTCGAACTTATTTATAATGGATTTACAACGATTGGCAAGTATTATGGCATTGTAATCAGTGCTTTTCAATTTTATTCAGCGAAGAGATTTACCCACTGTCCTGCCTTGTCAGTCAAATATTGACTTCATCTTCCTTCTATTTAAAAAGGCTTATTGGAATAGAATTGCCGATCGCTGCATAGCCTGTTGTGTTTGGATGCACATAGTCGCCTGTCCATTCACTCCTGATTCGCAATGGGTCTGTTGCCGGATCTTTTACCACTTCTTCAAAGTCAAGTACCGCATCAAAGTTTCCGGGTGTGCGGATCCATATATTGATTGCCTGCCGGGTGGCTTCATTTTCTACTGTGTATTTTCTGGAGTTGCCA
>JBDSAP010000261.1:0-12189 GCA_039922055.1 Ferruginibacter sp. | reverse complement strand
TTTTCCAGTCGCCGTTAAATTGCCGGTTTGTAAACCGGATGGTTGGAATGTCAACATCGTAATTAGCAGTATTTATTTCGAGCGAGCCAAAAACCTTTACCAGTTTATTATCAAACTCACCATATATTAATGGAGTAGTTGTACCGGAGTTTGCAATGTATAATTTATTGTTGCCTGTTTCAGAAAAGCCGGCAAAATTACCCAGCGCCACATTCCCGCTACCGGAAACGTTTTCATGCCCCGCAGATTGACCAATGTATGTATTGTTGCTTCCATTTACATTTTTGAAACCACTACCAAGCCCATGAAAGATGTTGTTGTTGCCGATTGTGTTGCTGTATCCTGCCTTGTAGCCGAGTGCTATATTACTCCCGCCGCTTGTATTAGAAATACAAGCCCCATATCCAATAAAGTTGTTGTAACCACCTGTTGTATTAGAGTATCCTGACTGGTATCCGTCGAATTGATTATAGGCACCTGTTGTATTCGAATATCCGGCACGGAATCCTGAGAAGTAATTTTCGGCTCCCGTAATATTACTGTATCCGGCCTGGTATCCTTCAAACTGGTTATAAGATCCCGAGACATTACTATAGCCGGCATTGAATCCTGTAAAATGATTATTAAAGCCGTTGGTATTGTAATAACCAGCATGATTGCCTTCGAAATGGTTGTTACTACCATTGTTATTTGACTGCCCGGCTTTATAGCCATTGAAATGATTATTAGCTCCCAAAGTAGTTGAAAAGCCAGCGCCCACACCTATAAAGTGGCTACCAGCGAGGTTGGTACCAGAGTACCCGGCCAGCGGGCCAATGCAAAGATTCTCGCTACCGGTTGTATTAAAAAAACCGGCCTGGAAACCTATGAACTGGTTGGAATATCCTGAACTATTGCCGAAGCCCGCCTGGTAGCCATCAAAATGATTATTGTATGCCGTACTATTGAACCCGGACTGGTAGCCGATAAAATGATTTTTATCTCCCCCGGTGGCATCTGCATACCCAGCCTGGTAACCTAACAGCGTACTCGGAGTGCCTGCCGATAAGCGAAATACCTGCTCGCCATTTGCCTTGCCAATGAGTGGTTGCGCATCTGTAGTACCAATAAAATTGTTAGCAGGATTCGTGGCGGCATTCCCTGTAGTTGACCATCCCGTAAGGCTGGTACCTGCTGCGCCTAACTGTGACCATGCAGCGCCATCAAAATAATAAAAACCTTTGACTCCATCGGTTTGATAAACCTGCAAACCAGCAGCGGGTGTTACAATGAGGCCACGTTGGGCAGCGGTCATCCGCGGAATGAGCAAGCCCTTACTTGTACTGCTTATATCTAAAATGGCGCTGGCATGGGGCTGGCTGGCGTTATTATTTATACCGACACTCTGCGCAAGAGTTGCCGTGGCGCCTGCCAGTAAAAATTTCGTTAACAGGAGAAATTGTTTCATAATTTTTTTTGTTCGATGCACAAATTTGTGGTGAGTAATGCGGGCTAAATAATTTATTAAACCGGGCCGCATAAATGTTTTGCGGAAGTGTATTTAAATGGAATGGAAGCGTTGCAGCTTTTTATTTAAACTGCAGTTTTACTATAAACCCAGCTTTGCATTTATTGCAGCAACATCTTTTCTAAGCTGCATGTTCTCTGTTTTTAGTTGATCGATCATGGCTTGCTGCTCTTTAATGGATTCAACCAATACAGGAATGATATGGGTGTAGGACACGGATTTAATTCCATTAGAATTTGTAGCAACAAGATCAGGAAATACCATTTCAAGTTCCTGTGCCATGAAGCCAATTTGTTTTGTGCTGTCTTTGGATTTGTCTTTCCAGTAATAATTATAGCCTTTTAGCTTTACCAGGTTTTGAAGCGAACTTTCCAAAGGAGTTATTTTTTCTTTTAAAGTCTCATCCGAAGTTTCATGTATCGATTTCACCCAGACATTTCCACTAAATACCGAAAAACCATCGCCACGCATACTAAGAAGATCTGAGCCGCCATAGTTAATATTGAAGGCTGAAGTGGCAATATTTGAAGTTGGCTGGGCTGCAACAACCCATGTGCTAGGCGATGCATTGTTGGTAAATTTGAGTCTTACAAAGTCATTATTGCTTTCTTTCAATTGTAATACGGCATTGGTATTGGTCAGCGTTTTAGTTATTTCCATAATACCTGTAGTACGCAATAACTGATTATCAAACTCTCCATAAATTAACGGAGATGCAGTGGTTGAATTGGCTATGTACAATTTGTTACTGCCGGTTTCAAAAAAGCCCGCAAAATTACCAAGAGCCACATTTCCACTGCCTGCAATATTTTCGTGCCCCGCAGACTGGCCGATGTAAGTGTTGTTACTGCCGTTTACATTTAAATACCCACTGCCTAAACCATGAAAAATATTATTGTTGCCTACTGTATTAAAGAACCCTGCTTTATAACCAAATGATAGATTACTGCCTCCGGTTGTGTTAGAAAAACCCGCCTGGTTGCCAACAAAATTGTTGTAGCTGCCAGTAGTATTTGAGGCCCCTGATTTAAAGCCATCGAAGTGATTGTAGTTACCTGTTGTATTATAATTGCCCGATTTATACCCGATAAAATGATTGTAGCTAACTAAATTGAATAACCCGGCTTCATAGCCGATGGCTGTATTCTGATCTGCAACAACGGCCGTAAGCCCGGCTCCTTTGCCGATATATGTATTCGCCGATCCGTTAACATTCAGGTATCCTGTTCCAGGGCCTATCATCACATTTTCTGTACCTGTTGTAGTAAAACTGCCTGATCTGTATCCTTCAAAATGATTGTCATTTGCCTGGTTCTTGTACCCGGCTTCATTTCCGGAAAAATAGTTGTTGCTGCCACTTATATTCTCGAAGCCAGCTTGTTTACCGCTAAAATAATTCGCATTGCCAGTGGTATTATTATAGCCGGCGTATGAACCTTCAAAAAAATTGTCTGCCCCTGTTGTATTGTTATACCCTGCTGAGGTGCCGGTAAAATGGCTGTAATCAGCTTTATTATAATAGCCCGCCTGGTAACCACTTAAATAGATATAGTTACTACTGGTATTCGAATAACCTGCCTGGAAACCGCTAAAATGATTTAGAGATCCTGTTGTGTTGTTGAATCCTGCCTGGTAGCCATCAAAATAATTGGATGATGCTGTTGTATTCTTATATCCTGCCTGGTAGCCAATAAAATGATTTGCTGATCCCTGCACATTTGAATACCCTGCTGCTGAACCGATGAACAGATTGGAAAAGCCGAGGGTATTTGTATAACCCGCATTGTAACCAATAAACTGATTGTTATTGGCACTATTGTTATACCCCGCCTGCAGGCCTTCAAAATGATTAAAACTCCCTGCATTATTATAACCTGCTTTGAATCCTATAATGTGATTGAGGGTTCCACCTGTATTGTCCAGGTTGCTTGCCTGG
This sequence comes from Ferruginibacter sp., assembly GCA_039922055.1. Classification (GTDB taxonomy): domain Bacteria; phylum Bacteroidota; class Bacteroidia; order Chitinophagales; family Chitinophagaceae; genus Ferruginibacter. The sequence goes on along the minus strand of JBDSAP010000261.1, from coordinate 8,746 downwards.
TAGCCTAACACCGTGTTATTTGACACTGGCGAAAAACGAAATACCTGCTCACCATTTACTTTGCCAATGAAGGGCTGCCCATCTGTAGTACCAATAAAATTGGTCAGCGGATTGATAGCTGCATTCCCTGTAGTTGACCATCCCGTAAGACTTGCTCCTGCTGCGCCTAACTGTGCCCATGCAGCGCCATCAAAATAATAAAAACCTTTGGCGCCATCGGTTTGATAGACCTGCAACCCAACCGCGGGTGTAGCAATGGCGGATCGTTGTGCTGCGGTCATTCGAGGCGATAACAAACCTTTCGTCGTCGAACTCACATCAAGTATTGCGCTTGCATCTGGGGCCGCACCTGTACCATTGATGGATACACCTTTTTGTGCAAACAGGATAGGGTTATAAAAACAAATCAACACTAACATTGTAAATAATTTGATCATCTCTTTTTTTATTAAATGCGGTGAAATAATATGATTAAGCAGCGGGTAATTTTGAATTACAATTCAAATATGTTTCAACTGCTTCGAGGAAGAAAACTTATGTAGGCAGGGTGTGTATTTTTTCTTTTGAAATGTATTTTTATGGCATTGAATAGTTTCGAATACAACCCGTATCTAATTGGGTGATATAAATGAAGCCCCGTTTATTGTATGGCCTTTGTAATTGAGATATTTATTCTATGCTACTTCTAAGATGTGCGTAAAATAAAAAAAAGGCCGTCCTTTTGAGACGACCTTTTTAAAACGCAATGATCCATTAATTGATCACCTTCAACGTTGTGTTGGTTTTGTCAGGATGCCTAATTTCAAGCTGGTATATTCCTTTAGCTAAAGTCATACTGGGTGTAATGCTTTCCGCAGTTGTACCTCTTGTATGTTCAACAGACTTTGTGAACAATAACTGGCCAACATCATTGAACAAACGCAACTGATACCGGCCCGCTGGAATATTGTTGAACTGCAAACCAATTATTCCACCGTTGACGGGATTTGGATAAATGCTAAACCCGGTCAACGTGTTACCTCTATTTACTTTTACAATAGGACTATATACTGTCTTTCCCGCTGCATCTATGGTGCGTATGCGATAGAAATTGTTGCCGGTTACAACAGAATTATCGAGCCATGTATAAGTAATGGTATTGCTGTTTGCACCCGTTGCAATCGTAATATTTACTTTCGTAAAATTGATTCCATCAATACTTTTTTCTACTTCATATTTGTTAGCGTTCAGTTCATTTTCCACTGTCCATTCTACCTTTATGTTCTTCCCTTGTTCAAAAGCTTTTACTGTGCTTAGTGTTACAGGTAGAGACCCTGCGGAATTTTTAAATACTAATCTAAAACGATCGGGCGCATAACTTTCCGGGCCGGCATTTACATTAAAATCATACGAGGTAGTTCCCGCTAAATTCACGGGGGTTTTTGTTCCGGTAAATATATCTTCCAAAAATGCAGACACCAATGGGTCCATATTTTCACTTACGAGTTCCAGCCTGTAATTTCTCGGGGTTAGTTTTTTAAGATAATAAAACAGGGTATCATCGGCTATGATATTTGCACGCCTTTCAATGGCTAAAATATTTCCGTTTCTTGTAAAGCCCAGGTTCTCATGAATGTTGAGGAACTTGTATGCATCTTTTATGTCTACTGCATTATTGAAATCATTCCTGAATTGTGCGAGGCTACCGTCCGCTAATATTGTAGAGTTATCATTTTGTAACAGCAACAACGCGGACCGGATGCTTGCAATATTATCGCCCGATGCCGGCCTGAATAAAGCCGGTGTATAATCATTGGATTTATTTGATTCATCAAACACCAAACTTGCCGGGCCGGGTGATGCCCTTTCCACAAAAAAAGCCTGGCTGCTCTGAATGTAATTGCGCTGCGGAGAAGTCCCATAAGGTGCCTGAGGCTGAAATGAGCCAGGTGTAGTTAAGTCCTCCATCACCACATAAGCGCCCACCTGGTTGATGTGCGGATCCCAAATATAAAACCGGTTAGGATTTACATTTACCTTAGTGATCGCATTAAAGTCTATCGAAGATGCGTATGGATTCCCAATAAGACTGAACGACGGTGATGTTAATGTGCTTGCATTCGTTACGTCAAATGTTTGGGGGCCTGTTTGTAATTTACCCCGGCTATTCAAAGTAGTGGGGTTGGTGTTTGGGTAGATGGTATTATCAGGAGATCGGTTGCGGTCGCCTCTCACAAACATAAAGTAGCCAATGTTAGCAGCGCTAAGCGTAGTTCCCGAAAGATTTACACCTGTTGTATTACCGATGTTAACATAGTTATCAGCAACAAAAGTTTTTAATGAATAGTTATTAAAACTGCTAACATCAAGTCCGTTTGCGGGAGCGCCGGGACCGGTTACAAAAGCTCCGATACCCGCTGTATAAACACCACCATTTTGCCATTGACTAAAAATGCTTCCTGGTGTGCCGTGAGCGCTTAATGGAGATGTGATCAAACGCCATGACCTGTCTGCCGGGTAGTATCTTTCTACGTTGAACCTGCCGCTGTTATAAGTGATGATATTTGGTTCGAACGGAACTGCCGCAACATTGGCTGTACTTATTAAATCCGATTTCAAGGTAATATCGCCGGAGTTAAGAAATATTCCCGACAAGCTATTTAACTTAAGTTCTTTCGCAACTGTCGTGTTGCTGTTGATAGTAAGTCCGCCACCACTTAACAAACTGCTATTGGTAAAATTGTAAAAAATAAACGGTGTTGTTGCATTGTATGTTTGTCCGTTAGTTCCGCTCATTATTACCGTTCCATTATTGTGCACAAAGTTGGCAGTGCCCGAGCCGATGAGGTTGCCCCTGATTTCAAGATTACCCGAAGGTGCAGTTTTACTGCCTGGGCCAGAAAGGATAAGATTTTCGTAAATCAGGGACGATGAATTTGTGATAGGCTGTGTTCCTGCGCGGGTATACTCTACCATGCTGCCGCTATTTAAGTTGATATTCTCAATGTTTAAATGAATGGATGAATTGTTGGTAAAGGTTGCTGCAAAGCCGTGAAAGCCTTCGTTATTACCGGTTTTAAATAGACCTCCGTTTTCTACAGTAACTGTTTGCGTACCAGTAGGGCCTACAATAGAATTGTCATTAATTAAAAATACACCGCCATTTTTTACAGTAAATGTTCCCAACGAATTCAAAGTAATATTACCGCTGGAGTTTGAAACGTTGTTACCAGTGACTTCTATATTTTGGTAGCTTTTGCTGCGAATAGTTTTTGAAGCGCCGCCTGTAGCGAATTCCACCACTCCTCCTGTTAGCGTGTATATGCCATCCATGTTCGGTTTAGTGCCGCCTGTGCCTACAATAAGCCGGCCGCCATCCATTATAAAGTTGGTAGAATTTCCGCTGGTCAAGCCTAAATTATTACTTGTTGCATCTACAATAGCAGACCCTGTGATTTTCACAGTGCCCGCTATATCTACATTAATAGCACTTAACGGCGTTTTAGTACCGCTTCCTGAAAAAGTAATATTGTAGTATGATTGGCCTAAAACAGTTGTACCCGTGATGGATTGGTTGCTCAGGGCATTGTACTCAATGGCGCTTCCGGGGTTTATAATTATTGAGCCACTTGCAATATTTCCACTATTGTATAATCCGTTGGTCATGGATGTTTTTAGTGTTCCATTGACAGTAACATTTCCGGTTGTATTGCTTATTGTCCTATCGGTAATATCGACTGTGCCATTTACAAGAAAACTGCCGCCGTTCTTACTTATATCATTAGTTCCGTTTATCAAAACATTTGCGCCAAGGGGTATGGCGACACCGTTTGTAAGGTTTAATGTTTTGTTTAAGGTGAGCGTTAAACTGCCTCCCAATACAGCCGTTGCTGCCGAAATAGTTGTAGTACCTAAAGTTGCATCAAGGGTTAAAGTAGCAGTACCAATGATACCATCTCTGAAAGTTTTTAGTCCCGAGCCTGCAAAAGTGAAACTATAGTTAACTTCCAACATACCGTTGATGACAGTAGGACCAGCAGTACCCGGTAATCCGGCAACTTTAGTAACCCGGAAAATAGGGATAACACCTGCTGCTGCATTAGGGAAATAAATGAGCCCGGAAGTAGCGAAAGTAGTATTGCTATTGTATTCATAAATGGCTCCATTGTTCCAGGTATTACTTGAAGATGTAGCAAATGTTTCATAACCTGTGCCAAGAGATGCCGAGCCATCGCCTATCGTTATTTTTCCACCTGTTGCAATATTTATTTGAGCACTGCCTGAAACTACAGCCGTGCCGTAATTGTTGGTACTTGCAATTCTTAGAATGCCATTGGCGGATATCGAAACGTCATCACCGGTACCATTATTAATATTTAAGATGCCGCCTGTTTGCAGTTCCAATACACCTGCAATGGTTGTTTCGTCAAGCGATACAGATGAATTTACATTGATAGTATGTCCTGACCGGATGTTAATTGTACTGGCAGCGGAGGAAGGCGCCAGGGTCGCCGTAAACCAGGATACATTATTGTGAGAAGATTGCCAGCTCGTGGTAGTTGCCCAATTGCCTGAAGTGATATTGCTGCGGAAATAATCTGTCGCTAAAGAGATGTACGCAACAGTCTGCATATTGCCAGGGGCGGTTCCGGTAACATTTGAAACAGATGTAACAACATCTGCGCTGGCTGCAATGGATGTAGTAACCGTATTATTTAATGTAGCTCCGGCCGCAACGTCAGCTACTACCAGGTACCGTCTTGCTGTTGTGAAAGAAGTTTGACCGGCAATGGTGAACGGCATTGATGAAGCCAAAGCTAAACTTCCTGATACGCTGGCTTCAAGACCGTCGATGATGCTGTTTGAATTTGCATCGTAGAAAATGCGAAGATTAGAAAGATCACTGGTAGTTGCCGTACCCGTTTTTGAAATTGTAACTCCGGTAAAATCAGTCGTAACATTTGCACTGATTTCAAAAGCAGAAAGAACAACATTGTTTGTATTGGGCTGAATCAATCCGGTGGCCGGGGTGCCCGTATTGGTGATGCTGACTGTGGGAACAATCCCGTTGAAAGTAAAATCATTGATGCTAAAAGTACCGAGTACGTTAGAAGCATTCCATCCATACAGTCGAAATGTTGTTGCCGTAGTTCTGTTTTGATAAACCGCAGCAGACAGGCTAATGGTAGTGCCGGTAGCAGTGGGAGTTCCGATGCCAGATACAAAACCGTCAACACTTGAACGCAATTCAAAATTAGCAGGACCTGTTCCGGAAGCCTGACCGGTATAGACAAAGCTCACAAAATTAATGCTGTTACCGACATTGGGAGTTAGGATAAATTCAAAATAGTCATTTAGATCAAGCGCAGCGGAATTCCAACCTGTTGCGTTGTATCTATCGTTGGTATTGGTTCCAGCTATCCCTGTTCCTCTGCCAATTCCAGAAGCAGTTATGTTGGAATGAGCGAATTGGCCAGTTGTGTATGGATTGGAGATATTGGGGTTAATTCCCGTAATGGAATTGTCAAAAATGCTTTGACCACTGACAACATTAGCCAGACTTGTCAAAAGACTAATAGCTACACTGGCAAGCAATAAGTAAAAAAAACGCATGCTGGTTAGTTTTGATAGGGGTATAGGTAAAATCAATTGCTGTTATATAAATGAAGTCTGTACGCTGATTTAAAAAAGAATTACACGATTTCTTTCTTGAATTCTTCCTTAGAAACTCCTGAATACAAAGCATACCCGAAATAGAATAACATTCAACTTCAAGTATGTACAATCAAATCAAAATAATAAAAGCTATTCTGTTTTCAAATTGGTAAGCAATGACATGTATATGCCACCCTTCGGTTGCGCGATATAACAGTCAGGATAGATTGATAATAAATGCGGTTACTTATTAGGACATAGGGTTTACGGTTAGCACCAGCTCATAAGCTAACAGGGGTTGCGCTCGATGTTTGTGATGTCAAGATAGAAAACAGTTCGTATATTTTCAGGAGGTTTTCAACCGAAGTTTAGGAGGTTTTACCCACGGAGTAAGTTTTGATAAATATCTAAATACTTTCTTCCAATGGTATCGTAGTTATACATTGCAGTCGCTTTTGCGGCAATGGCTGGTCTGTTGTAGTTGTTATAATTTTCTATGATCGAGATCATTGCTGCGGCTAATTGCTCTTCATTTTCCCGCTCTACCAATATGCCGTTTGTATCGTCAATCACCTCACCAATGCCTCCTACCCTGCTGCTTACTACGGGTAATCCGCAGCAGAGGGCTTCCAATAATACACAGGGTAAATTTTCATAACGGCTAAATAAAAGTAATGCTGATGATGACTGCATTTGCCGGGCTATTTCCTCATAGGAAACTGCAGCTTCAAATATTAGCTGGCTTGTTAGTCCGTGATCATCTGCAAGAGCCACCAGGTGTTCTTCTTTATTCCCGATCATCAACACCTCAAAATCATATCCTTTCTCTTTTACCATTTTGCAGGCCCGTATAATGCCTTCCGGGTTTTTGGGATAACTCATCGAGCTTGGATGGATAAACCGAAATTTTTTATTTGCAATTGCAGCAGGCCGGTAAAAGAAAAGGTCGGTGTTTACAACATTGGGCACGGCCTGGTAGGGCAATGGTGTAAAATGCCGGTTGATCATTTTTCCAAGCGTGTCAGATACAGGCAAGAGTTTTTCCGAGTCCTCCAGTATCTTTTTATTAAGTAATCTAAATAGCCAGTTGGTATCGTACAGGTTGGGACGACTTTCAGGATCATAGCCCGACCAATGCTCTGTAACAAGAAACGGTATGGATCTTCTTTTCTTTAGCCACCGGGCCAGCAAACCCGCTTTCATTGCCACCTGCACATGCACGATAGATGGTTCCCCGGTTTCCTGTACTATTTCTTTATATATTTTTTTTTGAAGCTGTAAATATTTCTTTAATGAAAGTATTTTTTCAAGGTCGCCGCCAAAGTTTGAAGCGCCGTAATATACCTTATAAACTGTGAGATTGGCAGATTGCGTTTTTTCAATTTCTACATCTCTATAACTCAGCGATTCATCTTTCGTAACTGCCAGCACTGTTAGGTTTAAAAAGCGGCTCACGGCCATTGCATGCCTTTCTATGAAGTCGCCGTTAAAAGCATCTATCCGGTTGGGGTACCAGCTTGCAAGCCATAACACGTTAAGCATGCGCCTCATTTTTAATGATTGAAAAAAGAGCAATGATGCAATCGCCATTTAAAGGAAATTCTTTTAGAACAGCGTTGATCTTTGTTTGTGGCTGGTAGTACATGCCGAAATTCAATTGCAACAACTTGAATCTTTTATCATCGAACAGTTTGCGTAACGTGTACGGAGAAAAATACCAGTGATGATGCGAATGTATGGACTCTGTTTTATGCAGGCTTGCGGTAAGGCTATCCAACGATGTATAGTTGGGTACCGTCACCAATACGATTGTACCCGCATCAAAACTTCTGTACAATATTTCTATTGCTTTGTACGGGTCCGTTAAATGCTCCAGCACTTCTGATAAAAGTATAAGCTGTGGTTTGAACGCAATTACTTCGGCAGGGTACTGAATAGTTATGTCACCATAAAAAACATTTGCATCATTTGTAATTGAAGTGTACTGTCTTATCGCGTCTTCTTCAACATCTATTCCCGCAAGGGCCGCGGTTGACTCTTTTAAGCGACTATGCAAAAGATCGCCGGAGTTAATTCGTTCTGATGTATATGGATGATCTGTAAAACCAATATGCAACACTCTTTTATCGCGGCAATATTCCAATATAAAATCCGTTCGGTTCACAATATTTGGATCATTGTATCTTAAAGGTTGCAGCCATTTGGCGCCTTCCTTCTTCAGGCGATAGCCGTTACTTTTTTTTAATAAGGCTAATGCAAACCATGTTATTGACCACCGTATAGAATTAATTATTTTCAAATTTTTGCCGGGTTAAAATACACATTTGAACAAACCATTTTATTTAACTCAATTGGCTTTTGCAATTGTTTGCATCGTGAACACTTGCTCCCCAAAGATCCGCTGTAGAAGAGTGCGACGCCAATGAAGCTAAATAGATGCAATCAGCCGGGCTAATAAACCTTCTTTCAATACTCATCCTTTTTATTTTTTAAAATTGTTAAGTAGTAAAAAAATATCTGCTTTCTTAAAAGAAAAAAAATGCCGGTACCTACAGCCAAGCCTGTTTTTATAAACAGTTAGCAAGTAAATTAAACATACTAAATATGCAGCGCTGCTAACGCCTGCGGCCGCGTTAATACCATACAAAGGTATCAGCAAAATATCACCTGCGATCACAATCATTAGTGCGATGGCTGAGGCCAGCAGGTTGGTTGTGAGCATTGCTCTTCCTGCAAGATATGCCGCAAGCAAAGTGACAAGGCTTAGCGAATAGAATCCGGGCAGATACCAGATCATAGCTGTATACATTTGTGTAAAATCGCGGCCAAATAGCCAGGGGAAAATCCAGTAACCACCTGCGATTACTACCAGCGAAACTGGTATTGATAATGCGGTGATGATCCTGCAAACAGATTGCAATTTGTGCAGGTATTCTTTGCTTTCCATTCCTGAGCTGTACGGAAATAATACGCTCGCTATCATGGTGGGAAGCAGGATAAATAACTGTCCCATTTTTGATGCCTGTACATAATTACTCAAAGCCGCTTCGTCGCAAAACTTTTCTACAAAAAAATAATCGATCCGTGTTACAAGGAAGAATATGATATTGCT
>JBDSAP010000260.1:0-48800 GCA_039922055.1 Ferruginibacter sp. | reverse complement strand
GCGTGGATGATGCATTGTTGTGGATATCCGCATCGTTTGTTTTTGGCGGTATTAGCTACCTGGCAGATGCAACGCCGGTCGTGTATTGTGTGTTTGGCTGCATCATTTCTTTGTACTGTGTTATACGCTTTACAAACAATCTCATGGTGGTGGTTGCCTATCTTTCATTGTTGGGAATTTGCTTTTACGCAGCTACTCAATCAGGGGTTTATGGAAAAGCTTTTGCTCCTTTTATTCTGATGGAGGTGTCTGCAATCATTTATTTGGCGGCAGCAAAACTGAGACAAGCCGGCCGGCTTCCATTGTATAATGACACACTGCAAATTACAAAGCTCTGTGGCCTCGTCGGTCTTTATGTGGCGGGTAATTATTTTACAGTAAGGGAACTAAGCAACGAAATGTTTGATCTTCATCTTACGGACAACCAGGGCATTCCGTACGGATGGATCTTTTGGCTATTTACATTTTCTATTCCCCTTCTTTATCTTGCCAGGGGTATTCAAAAAAAGGATACGCTGTTGATTCGGTTAGGACTGGTGTTAGTTGCAGTGATCGTCTTTACGGTAAAATATTATTACCATATAGCCTCCATTGAAGCAACTATGTCTCTTGCTGGAATTATTATGTTAGGCATCGCTTATGCATTGTCGGTATGGCTTAAAAAACCAACATTTGGATTTACTTCGGAGGACCTGCGAGCAGAAGAGACACAGGATAAACTGAAAGTTGAATCGCTTGTTGTGGCCCAGACATTCTCGCCGGAAGAGGCGGTTGCTGACGTTACCACGTTCGGTGGAGGTAGTTTTGGAGGCGGCGGTTCAAGCGGGCAATTTTGATGGCATATTTCCTTCGATCATGCACAAAAAAAAATCGTCAAAATGGTGATCCAATCCATCTTAACGACTCTTTAATTTAAAACACTGAGAACCCTATAATTAGTTTATTATTTATCTTTTAATTTTTCCTCTCTTTCGTTTTCCTCACCATTCCTTAATTATGAATCATACTTGCCTAAATGATGCCAAATAGTTAAGTGGTTGATTCTTAACAGCTTTCTCTTTTTTTCTCCGGTAAATTTTCCAATAAATGGAAATCACAGAACGTCTTTTGGAATTTTCCAGATTTTAAACCGAACAAAACATCAGGATCGTATAATTCCGTCTTATAAAATATCAACTTAACAAGGGTAATGTGAACGAGCGTAAACTAGGTTCTTTATAAATGTTGATTAGCCACATTCTTTCCACAACAAGCTATACCGCCCAACAGCGCTGATGTTTTTTAGTACATTTAAGCGTTAAACCATTTTAAAAAACGAGTTAACGAAATGGTGTTTTATGAGTACATAGCTCACAAACTTTTTTTTAAAAGCATAATTGATATAACCTCTGATGAGAGATTTTAAATCCTCCTTGCTCTTAATGGTTTCCATTTTACTATTGATAGCTCTCGGTCTTCTTGCAACCGCCTGCTATCACTTTTTTTACAAAGCCACCTTTTACAAACCAGTAGTGGAACTTACCAATAAGGATCGGATTATAATTACTACCGGTACACGAGATTCAGTGCAGCAGGTTTACATCGCTGCCATTAACCACCTTGATAAAAAGCTTGATTCGCTATGGAACAATACCGATTCGTTGAGCAGTACGCTGGATAATAAGCTGACAGAATTTTACACGCTGCGACAGGAGATATCCTTGCTTCTAAAAGATGAAATGCCTAATGCCAGCCTTGCACTGGCACGCAGGAAAGTAAGGGAACTACAGGAAAGGATTGCAGCATTGCAGTTAATGAATGGTGATGTGGCCAATGAAAATGATAGATTAACAGCTATATTAAACAGGGCTAAGCACAAAGATACTTTGGGGCAAAAAGAACAAATTTTTAATGTAAAGAAGAAGACTGGTTACACGAAGAAAACTCCGCCGGTGAATTTTACAATTTCTGAACTTCACATTTCTGCTTTCCGGTTAAATAATGACAAGGAGCAGGAAACTTTTAATGCGCAGGAAACAAACAAATTAATATGCTCCTTTACCGTAGGCAATAATAATTTAGGGATAAAAGATGCCGAAGTAATGTTGGTGATAATGCAACCAGATGGCAAATTACTATACGTGTCAAATACGGAATCAGGGTATTTTCAAACAACTGAGGGTAGAAGAATGTATACCCTTAAAACCAGGTTTGATTATGCTAAGGGGGACCAAAAGAAATTAGCGTTTGCTATTAACGCAGGCAGCTATCAACAGGGAAATTATATTATACGGCTTTATCAGAATGGCATTTTGCTGGCTAAGAAATTCAAGGCTTTATTGTAGTTTAATGTTGCGCAACAACTATTACTTAATAAATAATTTATAAGACCCGGTTATTTCCGATGGGCCTTTTTTATCCCAGACCCTGAAGTTTACAACCACATGCTTCTTTTTATCTTTCAATTCAGTAACGACAGTATTTAGCGTGATGTAGCGGGCATCTTCAGGAGATACGCCTGTTTCGTCAAAGGCCGCAAATAATTCCTCGGAGTTTAAAATTTCAACACCATTATTAAGCTTCAATACTTGTTTACTACCAGGGTATACACGTCCACCGGTTTCCGTCCAGCCACTGTCAATGATCAGCAACATATTTACATTTTGGTGCAAGGCAACTTTATTGTCGTCTGGTACGGGATTTTCATCATCAAACACCAGGTATGCTTCGGCTACTTTAAAGCCGCGGCTGTTTATAATGATGCCGTTTTTTATCTGCTCATTTAAAGTTGAATGCTTAGATGCAGTTGCAGGTTTAGGTCGTTTTTGTGGTGCTCTTCTTTTTTGCGCAGAAGCTGCAAGAATTGTAAATAGCAATAGGCAAAGCAGTAGGGTTATAGGCTTGGAATTAAATGTCATGCGCTGAGGTTTTTATTTACGCTGTTATATTATTAGTAACGCCAATATTTAAATTTCATTGCACGGGGGTGATGCGATGATAAAGCGAAGGGATTGTTCACAGAATGAAATAATAAATAGCTTTTCCCTGGGTGAGGATTTATAAATATATCTATTTTTCCGGCAATTTAGAACCGGATTGGAGAACGGATCTTTAGGAATGCCGTTAGTCCAAAGTACTCTTGGGATGATTGCGAACATTAAATTTGGGACGGATATCAAACAAAAGACTCACCTGTAAATAATTATGCGAAGCCTCGCTATTTATTTTATAATCAAACTGGTTTAAAAGACCCGCCTGCAGTGTAAATATTTTGCTGAACTCATATCCGGCGCCAGCAGATAATCGGTTTCTCTCAAAATAAGGCGCTTTGTTGGTAAGAAATATTTCATTATACGCATAGGTAAATACGGTATTGGCTTCAACTATTTTTTTATTGAGCGGAATAGTACAACCTATCCGGTAGCGAAACCGGTTGCGGTAACCCGAATAAGTGAACCGTTGCTCTGCCCTGTAACGATGTTCAAATTTCAATCGTTTCAGGGTTTGATTCATAGTTACCTGCACCCAGGTACGTGTTTCATCATTTACCATGGGACTTTTAAAATCTCCTCCACTCGAATAAGTGTCGTAGCCGCCAATGCCTATTAAAATGGAGAAGTTTTTATCCAGCTTATATTGTATGCCGCCCTTATATTCATTGTATACAAATTCTTTGTAGAAGCGATTGGATCGGAGTTGTGCCTCTCCAATAAACGCCCATTTTTCGGTAAGTTGCAGTTTTATATTTAGCAGGTTCCAGGTTCCGAGACTTTGAGCACCTGACGTAGTGCAAATTGATTGAAAACAAAATAAGGTCAACAAAATTTTAAATGATCGCATCTGCGAAAATAATCAAGAGCAATGAATCTTCCATCCAAATATCTTTATTTATATGAAACGATCTTGTACGGTCCGCCTGGGCCCCTTTTATAAGCGATAATTTTTTATTATGACGACAGCCGAAAAGCTACTGTACAAAAATGAACTGCTGCAAAACTGTGCTCAAATAATTACAAAGCGAATTGAAATTTCGTTGATGGCAATGAAAAGCGCCCAGGATGCGGCAAATTCGGAGGATAAGAGCAGTGCAGGAGATAAGTATGAAACCTCCAGGGCAATGAGTCATATCGATAAGGATATGTATGCACGTCAGCTTGCTGCCAATAAAATAGAATTAGCTCAGTTGCTTACTATTGATTGCGGCCGCCGGTATGATATAGTAGCAAGCGGTAGCCTGGTAGCATGTGCCGATATTAGTTTTTTTATTGCGGCAGGATTAGGAAAGCTCAATATGGATGGAAGAGATATTTTTTTGCTGTCTCCACAGGCGCCATTGGCAAAGACAATGATGGGTAAAAAGAAAGGTGAAATGATCAAGTTCAGTAACAAAGACATGCTGATAGTTGAAATATATTGAAAGACGCTATTATCAGAAAGTATGGCTATGAGCCAATCATAATTTTATTGATTGTAGTAAATTTTTTACAAGAGAGTTGCCAAACGACTACAAGGCTTTCACCTGGTTATCCTCATCTTTGCGCCTCGCTACTAATACTCCTGAAGCCATTGAAATAGTCTATATATCCGGCGCATGCCGGAATACTGAACCTAAAAAAGCCCCTGCAAAACACAGGGGTTTTTAATTTGGTTTACGTCCTCTCTCCCGATTCCTTTATAAAAGATAACCTTAACAACTTTTGAAAAGGTTGCTCTACGGCGGAGGAAAATAAAGGTAAATTGCAATCTGTCTACTATATAAAGTTTACACCTTTTTAAAAGGTGTAAACTTTATATAAAACCCCACGGCTTGGATTAACTCCTAACTTCATTTCTTAAACATGGATCAATACGAGCAACAGGCTTTTGCAGCACTAATAGTATGGCAGCGCAAGATGCAGAAAAGGCCGTCTCTACTGAATGATCTTTCAAAAAGAATCCAGACAAAGATCAATACCTGGATCCCCGAAAAAGTGCATAAAGCGATCACAGCTACCATCAAGCAAATGATAAGAGGTGTTCTATTTGGAGCAAAACACACTACCGCCGATCCTTTGCTGGATGAATCATTGCAGGCGAGAGAAGAAGCTGTATTGAGGAAAATAGACCTGTATAAAAATACGGCCGCCGTTGAAGGTGGGATAACCGGAGCCGGTGGTATACTATTAGGGTTAGCGGATTTCCCAATATTGCTTGGACTGAAAATAAAACTGCTTTTTGATATTGCTGCATTATATGGTTTTGATGTAGATGATTACAAGGAAAGAGTTTACTTGCTGCATATATTTGAACTTGCATTTTCAAGCGATGTTCACCGTAAGAACATTTATAATAAGATGACGAACTGGGAGCAAAGAAGTAAGGATCTGCCGGAAGATATTCACCAGTTTGACTGGAGAAATTTTCAACAGGAATACCGTGATTATATTGACCTGGCGAAAATGGCGCAGTTGGTTCCTATTATTGGTGCACCGGTTGGGGTAGTGGTGAATTACAGGCTTGTTAAAAAATTGGGTAACGCTGCAATGAATGCATATAGAATGCGGTTGCTCAATAAATAATAATTCTCTTTGCTGGTTATCTAAAGGCTATGTGTTGGTTGCTCCCCAAAGCTGCAAAAGTACAAGAGGGCGATGCAACGATGCTGCTTGAAAAACAATTGTCCAGACAAACATTTTTTTCTACATGCCGGCTTGCTTTATTTACCTGTTGAAAATATTAAAATGATACTCAACAATAATTAATCGGTATTGCTGTTATTAAACCTGTGGATTTTACAATTTTTTTATTGGATTATGTAACAATAAAATCCTTTTGTATCTCACCTTTACAAAGACCTTTAATAACATTTTTTAAGTCACCACATGAAATGGCATAGTTTTGCCGCGTAAAATTCAAGATCCTTTTTTATGAAGCAGTTTTTTAATATAGTTATTGGCCGGGTAGTGCCACTGTGCTCGCTTGTGTTTTTTGCGAAATGCAACAACGGAAAAACCATGAATGCGATTAACCCGGAAGGCGATAAAGACTCTCCTAAAGTTGAAACAAAAGCTGCTCCCGCAGCAAGTACGATTGACACAGCCGACTACGATAGAAGAATGGCCGCACTCAGTAATTCAGATACAACAGGTAAGTGGCCGGCGAAAGCTCCGTATCCTTTGCCAGGGGCCATATTGCCTTACAATCGTATTGTTGCGTACTATGGTAATTTATATTCGAAGAGGATGGGCATATTGGGTGAACTGCCGAAAGATTCTATGCTAAGAAGATTGCAGGAAGAGGTTGACAAATGGAAGGTTGCAGATCCTGCTATGCCGGTAATGCCTGCACTGCATTATATTGCCACCACTGCCCAGGGAGCGGCGGGTAGCGATGGTAAGCACAGGATGCGCCTGCCTTTTCGCCAGATAGACACAATCGTTAATTGGGCAAGGGAAATCAAAGCGTTGACCTTTGTTGATATACAGGTAGGACACAGCACCGTAAAGGATGAAGTGCCAACACTGGAAAAATATTTGTTGATGCCGGATGTTCATCTTGGTATTGATCCTGAATTTTCGATGAAGAATGGCGAAGTGCCCGGGAGTAAGATCGGTACTTTTAATTCAGATGATATTAATGCCGCCATTGATTTTTTAGCTGACCTGGTTCGCAAAAATAATCTGCCGCCGAAAATATTGGTGGTGCACCGCTTTACGCAGGGAATGGTAACGGGTTACGATAAAATCAAAAAAGTGCCGGAAGTACAGGTGGTAATGGATATGGATGGCTTTGGAGATAAGATACTAAAAAGATCAACCTACCTGAGATATATTTATAAAGAACCTGTACAGTTTACCGGCTTCAAATTGTTTTATAAAAACGACATAAAGACCCCAACCGGAATGTTCACCCCCGAAGAATTATTAAAATTTACTCCTAAACCCATTTACATACAATACCAATAATACCAGCTAAAGAACAAATGAAACTTTTCGCTTACCCGCTATCCCTTTCCATTTTTTTCATTGCATCCTGTTCTACGAACAATGTAAAATTGTCGGATCCAATACCTGCTGCTACTGTGGCGGTAGCTAATGTTGAGAAACCGATGAATGACCTTGCAACTATACTTTCAAAAAAAGAAGTGCCCGTGTTGTGTTATCATCACATCCGTGCATTTCGTGCCAGTGAAAGTGCCAGCATGAAAAGTTATTCTGTAACGCCGGCAGCTTTTGCCGAGCAAATGAAAGCGTTGTATGACAGCGGCTATCAAACTATTTTACCTGCTGATTTATACGAATACCTGGTGTATGATGGAAAGCTTCCTGCAAAGCCTGTGATGATCACGTTTGATGATACAGATGCGGAGCAGTACAGTATCGGCGCCACCGAAATGAACAAATATAATTTCAAAGGCGTTTACTTTATTATGTCGATTGCTATTAACAGGCCCCGCTACATGAGCAAGGATCAGCTTAAGCGATTAGCAGACAGCGGGCATGTAATTGCGGCCCATACCTGGGACCATCACATGGTGACAAAATATACAGGATTAGATTTTGATTCGCAATTGGTGAAGCCAAAACTGAAGCTGGAAAATATCACCGGTAAACCCGTAGCATACTTTGCCTATCCATTTGGATTATGGAACGAAGCCGCCATACCCGAAATAAAAAACAGCGGTTATAAGCTTGCATTTATTTTATCTACCAAAAGAGATTCAACACAACCATTGTACACGGTGCGGCGCATGATCGTTCCCGGCACGTGGTCTACACCTGGTATGATGAAGGCGATGAGAACCACCTTCAACAAACCAGTTGCGCCATAAAATTCCGCGAATAATTCTTTTTAATTTTAAGCGTCCATTAAAGTTTGAATGTCGAATTTTGACATTTTCATAAATGCTTCCATTACTCTTGGAGCTTTGTCGGGATCTGACATTAGTTTGCCTAAAACAGCAGGAACAATTTGCCAGGATACTCCAAATTTATCATCAAGCCAGCCGCATTGATCATATCTGCCACCTGCACCCAACTTGTCCCAATAGTAGTCAATCTCTTCCTGGTTTTCACATTCTACTACAAAGGAAGTTGCCGGTGTAAATTTATATTTGGGTCCGCCATTTAACCCCATAAACTTGTTACCATTCAACTCAAAGTTCACCACGATTGGGTTTTCGGCAGTGATCTTAGAGTTCTTGAAAATAGAGCAGTAATATTCTGCTGCTGCTTTGGCTTGTCCGTCAAACCATAAGCAAGGATACATTTGCTTTGACATTTCTTTATTGTTTTTTAAATGAATAATGTAAGGCAAAAGTATATTGACCTGCAACATTAAAATAGAACAAAATCGACAATCATTTATCGTTGCGACCCAAAGTTGAGATACTCCTTAGGTGTAATGTTTGTGAACTCTTTAAAAGAACGGATGTAATGGCTTTGATCCGAAAACCCATGCTCAAGAGCTATATCAGATAATTTATTGAACTTTCTATTATTCAATTGTTGGAAGCCCGCATTGAACTGGCAAATACGCCTGTAAAGATTTGGGGAAACACCAATATTTTTGTCAAACATCCTTTCAAATGTTTTTTCGGTGATATATAATTCCTTTTGCAAGGCGACTAAAATTTCCTTCGATGGATTATTTACAATTTTAATGGTAGCATATTTAATGATCGAACCATCGGTTTTTATCCCGGCAATTAAAGTGGAAATATAATTGTTTAATAAAGCAATCATTTTTTCTATGCTGTCAGCGTTTAATAATTGTTCCTGGAGGCTGACAGTTTTTTGAGGGGCTAATAAGTTTAAGTCAATCGGTTTATCAGTGAGTTCTTTTGCAGTGATGCCGAAAAGTGATACCAGTGAAAACGGCTTTAAAAAATAAGCTATCAAAGTAAAGTCTTCTGTAAAGGTGAGGGCTTCTGGAAAAACAGTTTGCCCGAAAAGTGTCAGATTACTTGTAGGGATATTTTTAATTGACCCCTTGGTAGATTTGAAAAGTAAAGTTGGTAAACCGTTGGCAAATAAGGGCAATGAAAATGGGTTAGTGATTTGGTAATTTTCGATCACCAAAATTCTCTCCACATATTCTGCAATGCTGGCCTGTGGCTTAAGATTTCTAACTTTCATTGCAGTATTTATTTCTTTACTTGCTAAATTCCGCCATCTTTTTTGCGATGTGATCCAATACTACATCGAGTTCCTTTTCGGGACTAAAATCTAAAAACTTCATGTCTTTTGTTACAACGGCTGTGTGCCCTGGCGGCATATAAAAAACATCACCGGCAGTTAACGTTTCTTCCGTTACCGAACCGCCAGTTATCAGCAGCGTTGTCAGCTAAGGTAGTGCCCCACTTCTATCATAATATTGTCGAAGTTGAAGTAAAAGCCAAAGCTATCTCTTATTTTCCCGGCTCCTGTCCAACTTCAACACCACCATTTTTCAAAGAGTTATAAGTTGCTGTTACTTCTTCTTCACTGCCCAGCATAAAGCCTATATGAAATGCGTCAGGATAGGTTGCTTATCGTCTGTTTGTGTTTTGTTCGCTTAGATATGCTACTCGGGCTTCGTCACTCCGGCGTTTTGTATCCGCAATAAGGGCAAAAGGCAAACAGTTTTTCAAGCTGGCTAAAACACTTCGGACAAGTAATTACCTTTTCAACCACTGACTTTATTGGTATACTTGTTTTAACCGTAAATATATCCGGGATCTCTTTTAAAAAGCTTGATTCATTGCCCTTTTCTGTTATTAGAAAAAGTTTGTCCTTCGCCCTGGTGATTGCAACGTAAAATAGCCTTCTTTCTTCTTCCATCAGCAAATCATGGTTTGCTTTTTTAATCACCTGGAAAATTCTATCCTCTAACCAAATATCCGGAAAGCCACCATTGCCTTCTGTTAAGCCAATAATGAAAACAACTTTTGCCTCCAATCCTTTTGCAGCATGAATTGTTTTTGCCTGAACTTTCACATTGTCATTTTTAAAACGAAAGAAATAAGGCGAATACATTTTACTTCTTCGGTACAGGAATAAAATATCATCGTTAGTCACGCCGTCCTCCAACAACTCTTGTACTTTGTCAAAACAAAATTGAATGTTTTCTTCTTCGCTATTGCCAGCATACACCACGATTTTGTGTTCGGATTGTTTTGAAGAATGTATTTCCTTTTCAACTTTAAATTTGTTATGCTTAATTACTTCATTGCTTGCTCCAACAATATTTTGCGTGCTGCGATAATTTAGATTAAGTATTACAACTTTTGAATTTGGAAAATGATTTTCAAAATCGACAATGTAACTCACATTAGAACCTCTGAAACCATAAATACTTTGCCAATCATCACCAACACAAAACAATTGTGTTTGGTCCGCAAGTAAAAGTTTAATTAACTCGACTTGCAAATTATTTACGTCCTGAAACTCATCAACTAAAATATATTGGTATTTGCTTTTGTATTTGTTTGCAATATCCTCGTGATTTTGAAATAGGGAAGTGCTTCGTGAAATCAAATCATTAAAGTCAAGATAAGATTTGTTGGTGCAGTATTGATTATATTTTTCAACGATTGGAATTGCTAACTCGTAGAAATTTCTAACTCTTTCGTGTTGGTCTTTTCCTGCATTTTCCAACACTACTTTCAAGTCAATATTTTCAACTTTTATCATGTCGGTGATACGCATGACCTGGGTAACGAAGTCCTTTACATTTTCGTGGTAGCCGTTAAATTCTTCTTTATACGTGAGTGAAACTGTCTTGTGATAGTTTGCCGGCAAACGATTTTTTACCACCTTGTCCAACGTGTGATTAAACAAAGCAGAATCCTTAGTCATGCTTTCAAATGTCTTAACCAGGAGCAAATTCCCTTTTTCAAATTGTTCTTCTTTGTCTTTGGTTGAATAACTTTTGTCGCTTACATGCTCTATGTAAAGATTTGCAGCGGGAATAAAAAAGTCGGGATGAAACGCGAAGTCCTTAACATTCAGTAAAGGTTCGTATTCGTATTTGATGCTGTGCCTGTAAAACCAATCGGCAATAAACTGTTCAGATTTAGAACGAACTTTTGTGCCATCGAGTGTTGTGAAATATTTGCCGTCTTTGGGTAAATATTTGCTGTCGTTTTTCTTTAGGTGAATTTTATCAATGATGTAATCTAAGATGTATCTTTTGAGTTGAAGCAGAAAGCCCGTATCCTCACATTGTTCAATCAATAGCTTATGCACTACTTCAAAAACGGTTTCAGGAGCAACATGCTTTGAAAGTTCGTCTTCTTCCGCTCGTTTTTCATCGCCTATAATTCTGAATTTATTATCAAATTCATTTACGCCATAGCTACGCAAAATGCCATAACAAAAGCTGTGGAATGTTCTTACCGTTAGCCCGTCAATCCATTTGTATTTTTTCTGGTTACTAAATCTTTCTTTGTCTTTATCAATCTTGCTCATCCGCTTATCAAACAACATCTTTTCATATTCTCCTGTAGTGTCGGCTGAAATGATTAAGCGGTCAATCATTTCATTGGTTGCGTTCTTTGTGAAAGTGATTGCAAGAATACTGGAGGGGCTTACACCTTTTTCTTCAATCAGGTAAATGAGTTTCTGTAAAAGTGTTTTTGTTTTGCCGGAACCTGCGCCTGCCAAAACCAACAACCGCTTGTCTTCGCTCATTACGGCTTCCCGCTGCTTATCATTTAAATTGCTTAAATCTGTTTTGGTTTGATTCACTATCTAAAATTAAAACTATGAACGATGTATTGGCGTTGACTTAGCGCAATATAAGGCAAATTATTTTCGCCAATAGGCAGCAGGTATTTCTTAGATATTTCCGTGAGTATAAACTCCATATCAGTAAAGGATTTACACCTTCGTTGGTATTACGCACACTAAAAATTCCCCGCTGTTTGGGGAACAATCGAGGGTTGGCGAAACGGAATATTCTATACTGTGTCCTCCGGTAAGTCTGCCCAATAAAGTTGTGGCGATGAAATTAGTTGAAAAAGTTTAATAGATATACTTCTGCCCGAAGCCTTGTACAGTATTGCTTTTGCTGAGGTTTCATTGTCTTGCCCCGCTTTTGCCAAATCTCTTGCTGGTGGCTGGGCGACTTATTTTAGTATGTCTGCGAGTTTAGATGGATTTTGGCGTCCATCCCAAATCGATAGAATACTGATTGAAGTTTCTGAGACTTCGTAAATCAGTAAATATTCTTTGATAATTTTAATTCTTACAGAAGGAGTGTCAGTTAATTTTCCGACTTGAGGGTGTTCAAGGATTAGTTTAATAGATTCTCTAGAAAGTTGGTTTAACTTTTTGCTATAGCGGTTTGATTTGTTACGCTGTGACCAATATTTAAGAATTTCCCTTTTATCGTTTTGCGCTCTTAAAGACCAAATTATTTGTTTAGCCATTCGTCTATCTCTCTGTTTGATTCTTCATCAGTTAAAAATTGCCCTTGCCTGATTTGTTCTCTAGCTTGATCAATGGCTCCTTTCTGTTGGTCATTTAATATATAAACATCAGCAGGTTCTTCAATATCAACTTCAAGAAGCCTATACGCTTCCTCAAGTAATTTGTCATCATCAATTACTTGGATCTTTTCGATTAAAAGCTTTCGTAGTTCTATTGTTGACATGCTGAAAATATTTATTCAAATTTAAGAAAATTATCGGATTTAATCCTCTTAAAATGCCACCCTAAGGCTTGCCAACAACGCCGGTATTCGTTATTTATGCAGCTATTGAGGACATACCAACTGGGCGTGAGCAATATCCATGTAGGTTGCCGTTTATTCTCCCGAAGTTCCTATTTGTTCGTCTAAAATAAATTCTCGCCAACCTCCCGGTGGATCCCATTCTCCACTTCCAAATATTTTATCTTTAGCAAAGTCATTAATTATCACACCGTCTATCGCAAGGTTATTATTTTTCCAAAGGATCGTACCACTTTTGTCTATGCAATAAAGTCCACAAGCGTCTGCAACATAAAAATATTTTTTGTTTAAATATAGGCGACCAAAGTAGCCTTCCATTTTCAATCTTAAAATGTTTGTTTTTAACATTAAGTCAAAAAGGTAAAAGTTTTCTTCGTACCCAACTGCAAGAATTGTGTCAATGATAATAGCTTGTTTGAATGGGCTACAATGATATTCATATCTTATTTCAAATACACTTTTTTCATTGCCGTCAACAAGTAAATATTCTTTACCGTTTAAATCTGAGGTGTCAAGACCTGAGATTAATATTGGTTCCTGGTGATTAAAGTCTTGGGGTATTTTGTCGGTAAATCAAAAGTCATTTATGAATTATTGAGTGTCACTTAAATGTCTGCTTACGCGATGATCAATATTATAATACGCTATAGTACAAAATTTTTAGCGGCTAAAAGTCAATTCTTGTTGTTATACATTTTGTGTCGTTAGAATAGAGCCACAGATGGCTCAATACATTGGATAAGGCATAGCCCAGCCTGGTTAACCATTGGAGTGTATGCTTCATCTTGAAGAGTCGTATGAATCAAGAGGTTCAGCTACTGTTTTGTGAACAGCAGGGGTGCAATTCCTTTTGCTTGCTTACTTAACTACACGCTGGCTTTATTTCCTTTGAGTTCAAGAATTCGTTTCTTGTTCAAATAGTGAGTTGCATACGCGTCCTCAATTTTTTGGTCCTTTGATTTACTGAAAATTAGTTTTTTACTTACCCCTTTCCCAAATTTATGATAGCCTGTCCATGATCTTTCTAACTTAAGTTCTGTCGCATTTTTTCTAATAGCTTTATTTATCAATGACAATTTGCTCAAATTCGCTTTACATACTTTTTCTAAGTATTCAACCTTTCCAAATCGCCAGGATTCGTAGTCCGCTGTTGATAAATAATTTAGACCAATGAGGACATCAACTGAACATACAAATCCTTTTTCGTAGGCCAACGAATGAACTAGCTGCTTAACTTTTTTCTCCAATTCTATTGTGTTCATAAGCAAATTCATTTTAAGAAACCAATGTACAAACTAAGGTGATTAGTTTAAATGAAATCTATTTTTAGAAATGTATTTTGCTTGTTAAAAGGTGCTTACCCGACTGTGTGCTTCGTTTACTGCTTTCCGGCTTTTTCAACCATTTTGCCTTTCGCTTCATTGCTTTCCGACGCTCTTTACTTAAATAGTATAACTTCAATTCTTTTTGAAATTCGAGACGATTAGCACTTAGCCAGGCATTTTATCAAACCCGCTTTGCAAGCTTTTCAATTGTTAATCCCTGAATAATTATGCTAAATAATACGCAAAAATAAGTGGCAACTAAAAGTGTATTTTTTGTTTCGCTGTTTGGAAGTGATAAAGCCAAGGCCAATGAAAGCCCGCCACGCAAACCACCCCAGGTTATTATTTTTGCCTCTTTGTTTGTCAATTTTAGAAGTTTGGGAAATATTAAATGTGGCAAATAAACAATGATAAGTCTTGAAAGTAGTACTATGAAAACTGAGATCAGTCCTACAAAAATGTACTTTGTTTTAAAGTCGATTACTATAAGTACAAAGGCAATTAGAATAAATAGAACAGCATTAAGGATTACGTCAAGTAACTCCCAAAATTTATGTACATATTCCTGGGTTGTGTCGCTCATTGCAATATCTTTTCTGAAATTGCCAACCATTAAACCCATTACTACCATTGCTAATGCTCCGGAAATATGGATATAGTTAAACATTCCATAGCCTGCCATTACAAAGGCAAGTGTCAATAAGATTTCTGTTTCATAATGGTCAACCGATTTTAAAAGCAAGTATAAACAGTAGCCAAAAATAAGTCCCATTACTATTCCTCCAACCGCTTCTTGAAAAAATAAAAAGCCAAAGTTTGAAAAGCTGAATGAACCTGTTTTTAAAGTGTCCAGTAATGCAATAAATACAACCACGCCAACCCCGTCATTAAATAAGCTTTCGCCAACAATAGTATATTCTGTTTTTTTAGGAACGTTTGCTTTTGTTAAAATACCTAAAACTGCAATGGGGTCTGTCGGCGAAATCAATGCTCCAAAAATGAGGCAATAAACAAAGCTGATTTGCAAATGAAAAAGCTGGGTCAGTCCATAAAATAGACTCGCAATTATTAATGTTGATAGTAAAACACCGCCAACCGCAAATGCTGCTATCGGCCTTATTTGTTTTTTGAGGTTGCTCCAATTGGTGTGTAAAGCGCCTGCAAAAAGTAAAAAGCCTAATAGAATATTGAGGATGATTTTGTCAATATTTTCGAGTTCGATGTACGTTTCAATATTTTCGATTGGGACATGTAACCAAAGTTTGGAGCTGATTACAGTAAGAGAAAGAATTGTCGATAAAATGAAGAGCCCGATTACAAAAGGCAGTTTCAAAAAACGCTGGTTCACGTATGCAAATCCTGCTGATAAGCAAATTAAAATGGTAAGAGCAAAATATATATTCATTTATTTTTTTGAATTGAGTTGCCGCAAATTTAGATATTAATAGTTCCGCAGCTACAGAACACCGTAAATAATCAAAATGCCCATTACAAAGACAAAATGTGAAATGAATTGGAAGTTGATGGGGTTAAAATATTTGCAGCCTTTGCAGAGAAATTATGATGAATTTATCTTGGTACGTGATAGAGCATGAAGAGGTGCAAATAAGCGTTGAACTTGTACAGGAGCCGCAGATGGCAAGGAGATTTTGGGAACTCTGTTTAAAGGGGCTTAATGTCGGAACTTTACCGCTTTTTTTCTTGTTGTGGTCAGATTACTATAGACTTCGAATAATCACCTCCTTGTATTCGTCCCTCGTTAATCAGGGTTTCCATTCTAAAATTGTAGCGGTATAAAACTGCGGCAAATGTATAGGGTACTGTGTCATTATTATAAGATAGATGATTTATGAAATGCCAACTACCATTTAGCCATACGCTTAAGTTGTGGGTCAATAAGACCAACAACGGCCTTCGTTATTGATGCAGTTATTGAGGGCATGCCAACAGGGGCTAAGGGGTTAAGAAACCGGGTGAATCTCCTGCTTACTTAATTGCCTGCCGTTTTTATGACGCAAACTCTTTTAAACTTTCAGTAAGCCATTCGTCATACCATTCTAAAAACGTCAGTCGCATGCCACTTGATTTTGAAATAGCGGGATAAATTCCATCATCATTTGCTCTGTCATCTACCCAAATTTGTCCAGCATTGTTACCTGTCAATACAAGCAAGTAATAAATTGCACAACCGTAATGGCAAATCCGCATGCTGCCTGTAATGTGTTGCGTTGAAAAATAATATTCTTCCCATTTCTGAAAATCTTCAGTTTCTGTGTAGCCCTCAATCTCTGTGTTAAATTCTTGAGCAACATTCCATTTGTCAGCATGAGGGAAGTCAGTGGCCAGGAAATTATTTTCATTTATTTCCAGTTCAATGTTCCAGTCTGATAAACGCAAAAGCCCATATGCTGGTCCACTACCACCATTTCCAATTTGTGCTATGAAATTTTTATAGTTGTAAGGAAGTGTTACAGAAAAAAACTTTTCAAAATCTTGCAAAGCATCTAATGTCAAACAAGAGTAGAATTTGTATCTATGAGTGTCAGAACCAAATATTTTGTAAGTCGCACCTTTAAAAAAGCTGCCACCGTCAAGTTTTTTTAATTTGTCGTGTTTTATTTTTAGGTCGTAAAGTGTCATATAAAATGGCAGGTAACGGTGGTGATTAATATTATAATACGCTATAGTACAAAATTTTTTGCACCACCCAATCAATTATTTATCGTTATACATCCCGTAAAAGTTCCTACTCCGAAACAACCTCCACCAGCTTTTCTTTTTTTCACTATTTTTGATCGCACTCATTTACATTATCATTGATGCAGGCACTTTGCTTCATCAAAAAATAACTCCATGCTGAATATTCGTTTCTTCATCACATTTTTATTTGTTGCTGTTTTTAGCGAAGCACAAAAAACACCCGCCGACCTGCTGGTTTTCAATGCAGCCATTTATACTATTGATCAAAATTTTTCAGTGAAAGAAGCAATGGTGATAAAGAATGGGAAGATATTGGAGACGGGTAATGCAAAGGCGTTAAAAAATAAATATACTGCAAAGCAAGAGTTGAATGCTGGCGGCAAGTTTATCTACCCTGGCTTTATTGATGCACATGCACATTTTTTGGGGTATGGTTTGGGACTGCAAACAGTAGATCTTACTGGTACAAAGAGCTGGGACGAAATATTAGAACGCTTAAAAACATATTCCGCTAAGTACCCCAAAGGGTGGCTCATCGGCAGAGGCTGGGACCAGAACGATTGGGAGAATAAGGAATTTCCAACCCGTGAAAAGCTCGATCAAATGTTTCCTGGCAGACCGGTTTTTTTAACAAGGGTTGATGGCCATGCAGCGCTGGTAAATGAAGCGGCGTTGGGAAAGCTTACTCCTGCGGACACTATCAGCGGCGGAGATCTGATCGTAAAAGATGGTAAGCTTACGGGTATTTTGGTTGACAATGCGATTAACCTCGTGTCACGCAAAATTCCTTCGCCTTCATACGAACAAAACAAGGAGGCATTGTTGAACGCACAGGCAAATTGTTTTGCAGCGGGCTTAACTACAATCGACGATTGCGGATTGGATTATTCAGATGTAGTATTGATCGAGAAATTGCAACAAAGCAATGAGTTGAAGATGCGTTTATATGTAATGTTGAGCGACGGCCCCAACAACTATCGACAGGCTTTTAAACGTGGCATCATCAAAACGGATCGCTTAAATGTAAGGTCTTTTAAAGTGTATGCTGATGGCGCATTGGGTTCCCGTGGCGCCTGCCTTCTGGAGCCTTATGCAGATAAGCCCGGCAATGTTGGCTTTTTGCTTAGCAGTAAAAAGCACTATGATGAAGTTGCTGCAAATATTATTGCGCATGGTTTCCAAATGTGCACACATGCTATCGGTGATTCGGGCAATAGGGTGATCTTAAATACTTATGCAAAATATCTGAAAGGAAATAATGACCTGCGCTGGCGAATAGAACATGCACAGGTAATCAATAAAAATGATTTTGATCTTTTTGGGAAATATAATATCATACCATCGGTGCAACCAACGCATGCAACTTCGGATATGTACTGGGCTGGCGACCGGCTCGGCAAGGAAAGGGTAAAAGGCGCTTATGCATACAAACAACTGTTAGATCAAAATGGCTGGATACCATTAGGGACTGATTTCCCGGTGGAAGATATTAGCCCGATAAAAACTTTCTATGCGGCATGCATTAGAAAAGATGCAAGCGGCTGGCCCAAAGGCGGATACCAGGTAGAAAATGCATTGACGAGAAAAGATGCCCTAAGAGGAATGACGATTTGGGCAGCAAAGGCAAATTTTGAAGAGAAAGAAAAGGGTAGCCTTGAAGTGGGTAAGTTTGCTGATTTTGTTATTTTGGATAATGATCTGTTGAAGATTGATAGCACAAAGATTTTGTCTACACAGGTGTTGACAACATTTTTAAACGGAGAAAAGGTGTATGAGAAATAGCAACCGGAAAAAGTTTACACCTTTTTAAAAGGTGTAAACTTTAGGGTATAACGTTCATCGCAAGTATCTTTTGGTGCAGATCCAATACCTGCGGAATCACTAATTCCTGTTCATCATTATTAATAACATAATCGCATAACCGCATTTTAATATCCTCATCAATTTGTTGATCTATTCTTGCTTTTACTTCTTCACGGGTGATATGATCTCTCTTCATCACTCTTTGTATTCGCAGGTGAACAGGCGCATACACCCCGATCACAATATCAAGATGCTCCTGTGCGTTGGCTTCAAAAATAAGAGCAGCTTCCTTGATTGCGTAGGGATAATTTTGCCGTTGCATCCAGTCTTCTGCATCCTGCAGCGTAAGGGGATGAACGATGGAATTAAGCAAGGTCAATTTTTCGGGATCATTGAAAACAACGGAAGAAAGATAACTGCGGTTTAGTAAGCCATCGGTATAAGTGCAAGGTCCAAATGTTTCGAGCAGCCGCTGCTTCATTGGCTCATGCTCATTCATCAGGCGTTTGGCGGCGTCATCTGCATAGTACACGGGTACACCAAACATTTCAAACAGTTTTGATACGGTGCTTTTGCCACTGCCGATGCCGCCGGTGATGCCAACTTTTATGAGCATATTTTAAAATTAAAAAACCGATCGTTGCGAGACGATCGGTTAAAATTATCATTTTTAATTATACGGCCAACGTGATAATTAAGGTCATCCACATTTTGAATGTGACAAACAGAAATTAAGCTTTGCTTTCTGCAACAGGCTTGTTCAGCGATGCAGACATCTCCATGCTGATCGTGCTTTTTTCAATCTTCAGGTAGCTGCCGGGGCTTACTTCCAGGCTTAATGTACCATCTTCGTTCACTTTGTTGATAGTGCCATGTATGCCTGCAATGGTTACTACTTTATCACCTTTTTTCAGGTCAGTAATAAATGTTTTTTGCAGCTTTGCTTTTTTGGCCTGGGGCCTTATCATAAAAAGCCAGAATACGAGGATCATCGCTCCCATAAATATCAGTGAAAAGCTACTGCTTCCCTGGGCGGAACCTTTGCCCATGTTTAATAAAATTCCTGGTAATTGCATTGTTGTCGTTTATTAATTATTAAAAAATTGTTTTATTTAGATGGCTTCACTTCACCCTTTAAAAGCATGTAAGGGAAAGAAGGTTTGGTATTAGCTATAACGGTTACAGTTTTTTCATTGTGGCCTTGTTTGCCCTGGCTGTTAAACACTACTTTTATAAAACCTGTTTCTCCCGGCAATATCGGCTGCTCTGGTTTTTCAGGTACGGTGCATCCGCAACTTGCACTTGCATTGCTGATCACCAAAGGTTTTTTTCCACTGTTTCTGAAACGGAAATTATAAGTTACTTTTTCTCCTTCGGTGATCGTTCCAAAATTATACACACTGTCTATCAGCTCCACCGTTGTGGTATCAAGCTTTGCGGTTTGCATGCGTTTAACGGCATCGTCTACTACTTTATCATTCCTGCGTACATCACATGCTGCGAACACCATTATCATTAGCACAAAAGGGATCACTTTTTTCATTATCTGCTTTACTTTAATTTTATTGTTTCCGCCCCATAAAGCGGAACTGTTGTATTTAATAATTACAGCGTGCTGTTCTTGAAACTTATTTTATTGATCCTTCCTTCTGCCGTAAGCTCCTTATGAATATTATCTAAAATGCCATTGATGAACTGGCCGCTTTGGGGAGTGCTGTAATCCTTTGCCAGGTCTATATATTCATTGATGGTAACCTTGGTTGGAATTGTTTCAAAAAACAAAAATTCACACACACCCATTTGAATAATGATCAGGTCAAGCGACGCAATCCGTTCTGCATCCCAGTTGTTTAATTTGGGTTTTAGCAACTCCATGCTTACGTCTTTTTTCTCGATAGTTGTTTCCAATAAAGTTTTGGCAAACTCCCATTTTTCCGGGCTTAATATTTCGTTGAAATTGAAGCTATGCGGCTTTTGCAAAAAATTCTGGATCAGGATATTCATCATTTCCGCATCGTCGTCCCAATTGATAAAATGCTCTTCCACGTGGCTGATAAACCTTTCCTCCGGCAACATCAGGTTGGTGAAAATGAATTCAAGGATATTCTTCTCGCTTTTTTTATCGCGTGCCTGCACATCGATATAATCTTTGTACTCTTCTGATTGTATTAATGCATAGTAAACTTTCTTTAGCAGTTCTTCATCTGCAAAATGAGATGGCTTTGTTTCGCTTACGGCTGCGAGGTAAGTGGGCTCCTCCAATATCTTCCACAGCAATTCATTACCGGCGATCTTGGTGTTTATATTGAGGTCGTATGCTGTAGGTAAATGTTTGGATGCTTTTTTAAGTGCATCTTTTTCTGCATACCGGGCTACTTCACTTATAAAGAAAACGAGGTACACAAAAAGCTGGCGGGTTTGCTCTATTTGCTTCCTTAATAATTTTAATGCTTCACCCGGTTTTACTTCCTGGCCTGTGCTTTCTAATGTGTACAGGCATTGCATCACTTTTACCCGGATATTTCTTCTACTGATCATTCTAAAAGAACTTTTTGAAGTGCGAAGTTAACTATTTTAACCGCCTTTCAAAATCGATGGTACGGTTTGTAGCGATACAAGCAACTGGAATGATAAAAAGTAAGAGTGGGAAATGAGAGAAGATATTTTGTTAATGAATAATGTGTGCCTAAATTGGTTGCAGCTGAAGGGAGATTAAAAAGATGTTTGATTACATGAATGAATTCAATTAGAGATTTGAAATCAGTTTAGGGTAGCGATTTACTTGTTCCACATAGCTTCAACTGTATAAGTGTGCGACGCAACGAAGATGCCATGAAAAACAAATGTTTGGACAAAAAATAACTTACAAAATAAAAAGAGAATATTACTGACTAATACTGATCCGTCCTAAGTTCCCCTTCAGGGGGACAGGGGGCCACGCCCTTCTGACAAAATTCCGCTGCCACGATTGAATGATTGCTGACTAATTTTCATCAAAAGGAGGGCCTTTCTTTTAATTGCGCCTGAAAACATGACAACAATTCTTTTATGGTCCTTTGGTACGAAATTGGTATACCTTCGCCTGCCCGACAAATCAATGGGCACTTACATTTCCAACAAAATTAAAATCAATACAATTATGGCGAAGAAGCTAAACATTACACCTTTACATGACAGGGTGATTGTGAAACCGGCGGCTGCAGAAGAAAAGTCTGCTGGTGGAATTATTATTCCGGATACTGCAAAAGAAAAACCGCAGCGTGGGACAGTACTGGCCGCTGGTCCTGGTAAAAAGGACGAGCCGGTAACCGTTAAAGAAGGCGATACAGTTTTGTATGGTAAATATGCCGGTACGGAAATAACGATTGAAGGCGCCGAATACCTGATCATGAGAGAGAGTGATATCCTGGCAATCGTGTAGCCCCCTCCGCCCCCTGAAGGGGGAACCTTGTTCTTTTAAACTTATGCATTTCTAAAAATAAAAACCTGTTTCACCCCACAGGTACAAAATCCCCCTCTAGGGGATAGGGGAAACTTTTTATGGCAAAAATGATATATTTCGATATTGAGGCCCGCAATAAAATGAAGAAGGGCGTTGATACCCTTGCAAATGCGGTAAAAGTTACACTTGGACCAAAAGGCCGTAACGTAGTTATTGAAAAAAAATTTGGCGCACCACAGGTTACTAAAGATGGTGTTACCGTTGCAAAAGAAATTGAACTGGAAGACCCTATTGAAAACATGGGTGCTCAAATGGTAAAAGAAGTAGCGTCTAAAACTGCTGATATTGCAGGTGATGGTACTACTACTGCTACTGTGTTAGCTCAGTCAATTATTGCTGAAGGTTTAAAGAACGTTGCTGCCGGTGCAAATCCAATGGATTTGAAACGTGGTATCGACAAAGCGGTAGCTGCTGTTGTTGCTCATTTACAAGGACAGTCTTTAGCGGTTGGTAACAGCGGAAAGCAAATTGAACAAGTTGCTTCTATATCTGCAAATAATGATCCTGCTATCGGGAAATTAATTGCTGAGGCTATGGCCAAAGTTGGTAAAGAAGGTGTAATTACTGTTGAAGAAGCAAAAGGTACTGATACTACTGTTGAAGTAGTAGAAGGTATGCAATTTGACAGGGGATATATCTCTCCCTATTTTGTTACTAACAGCGAAAAAATGGAAGCTGAATTACAGAATCCATTTATCCTGATCTACGATAAGAAAATATCTGCAATGAAAGATATTTTGCATATCCTGGAGAAAGTTGCTCAGAGTGGCCGTCCATTAGTGATCATTGCTGAAGACCTTGATGGTGAAGCATTGGCTACTTTGGTTGTAAATAAATTACGTGGCACTATTAAAGTTGCTGCTGTAAAAGCTCCGGGTTTTGGTGACAGGAGAAAAGAAATGTTGCAGGATATCGCTATCCTTACTGCCGGTACAGTGATCAGCGAAGAAATGGGTCACAAGCTGGAAGGCGCTGATCTTACTTCTTTGGGTTCTGCAAGTTCTATCGTGATAGATAAAGACAATACTACCATCGTTGGTGGAAAAGGTAAAAAGTCTGATATCGTTTCAAGGGTAAACCAGATTAAGGCACAGGTAGAAGTTACAACTTCAGATTACGATAAAGAAAAATTACAGGAGCGCCTTGCTAAATTAAGCGGTGGTGTTGCTGTATTGTACGTTGGTGCTGCTACTGAATTGGAAATGAAAGAAAAGAAAGACCGCGTAGATGATGCATTGCATGCTACAAGGGCTGCTGTTGAAGACGGTATTGTACCAGGTGGTGGCGTTGCTTACATTCGTGCAATTGCTTCATTAGAAAAGCTGAAAGGCGCTAATGAAGATGAAACAACAGGTGTACAGATCGTTAAGCGTGCTATTGAAGAACCACTTCGCCAGATCGTTATCAATAGCGGTATTGAAGGAAGTATAGTAGTTCAGAAAATTAAAGAAGGAGAAGGTGATTTCGGTTTTAACGCTCGTACAGAAGTGTATGAGAAAATGTTTAAAGCTGGTGTTATCGACCCAACTAAAGTAACACGTATTGCTTTGGAAAATGCTGCATCTATCGCGGGTATGCTGTTAACAACTGAGTGTGTTATAGCAGACAGGCCAAAGGAAGAAGCAGGACATAACCATGGCGGTGGCGCTCCTGATATGGGCGGAATGGGATACTAATTTAGTAACCTTACAAAATAGATTGATCCCCTTCATTTATGGAGGGGATTTTTCATTTATAGCTTTCTGTAATCGTAGAATTATTTCAGCAATTACTTTGCGCAAAAAGCTATTTCCTTGATGCGGGTAGTTAGCTGAATTGTTTTATGAGGTGCGTATAGTAAACAAGCGATAAAATAATGAAGAATTTTTTTTTGAACCCAGCGGAAGTTTTTCAATTAAGCTTCATTGGCGTCGCACTCTTATACATTTTATCAATGAGGAGCAAAATACCAGGTCACTAATTTATTCCTTGCGCAGTATAAATGACGGATGATCATTGTTAAATATGGTATGATTTTTTATTTGATAATTGTAGAATCAATTTTTAAAGAAATAAATTCCTTTCTATGCTACAGCAACTAATAATGAAGAACAAAAAAACCAGCGCTTTGATCCTGGCGGGAGCGGCCGCATTTGCGTATTACAAGTATTCAAAAATGAGCCCAGAAGAAAAGATACAATTCACCCAAACTTTGAAAGAAAAAGGTTCAGGGCTACTAAGTAATTTTCTGCCCGGCGGATTAGGAAATATGTTTACAAAGAGTACCAGCACCGCCGCTTAAAAAGGGGAGATCGATTTAGCCCTTCAAATTATTAGCCCTGCGGAATGTAGTTATTCACGGCTTCATTCAGCGGGTTTTTTTGTGCATTGCATTCCAGAATAAAAAGAGGCAGGGTAATTACCCTGCCTCTTTTTATTCTGGAATGCAATGCACAAAAAAACCCGCTGAATGAAGCCGTGAATAACTACATTCCGCAGGGCTAATAATTTGAAGGGCTAAATCGATCTCCCCTTTTTAAGCGGCGGTGCTGGTACTCTTTGTAAACATATTTCCTAATCCGCCGGGCAGAAAATTACTTAGTAGCCCTGAACCTTTTTCTTTCAAAGTTTGGGTGAATTGTATCTTTTCTTCTGGGCTCATTTTTGAATACTTGTAATACGCAAATGCGGCCGCTCCCGCCAGGATCAAAGCGCTGGTTTTTTTGTTCTTCATTATTAGTTGCTGTAGCATAGAAAGGAATTTATTTCTTTAAAAATTGATTCTACAATTATCAAATAAAAAATCATACCATATTTAACAATGATCATCCGTCATTTATACTGCGCAAGGAATAAATTAGTGACCTGGTATTTTGCTCCTCATTGATAAAATGTATAAGAGTGCGACGCCAATGAAGCTTAATTGAAAAACTTCCGCTGGGTTCAAAAAAAAATTCTTCATTATTTTATCGCTTGTTTACTATACGCACCTCATAAAACAATTCAGCTAACTACCCGCATCAAGGAAATAGCTTTTTGCGCAAAGTAATTGCTGAAATAATTCTACGATTACAGAAAGCTATAAATGAAAAATCCCCTCCATAAATGAAGGGGATCAATCTATTTTGTAAGGTTACTAAATTAGTATCCCATTCCGCCCATATCAGGAGCGCCACCGCCATGGTTATGTCCTGCTTCTTCCTTTGGCCTGTCTGCTATAACACACTCAGTTGTTAACAGCATACCCGCGATAGATGCAGCATTTTCCAAAGCAATACGTGTTACTTTAGTTGGGTCGATAACACCAGCTTTAAACATTTTCTCATACACTTCTGTACGAGCGTTAAAACCGAAATCACCTTCTCCTTCTTTAATTTTCTGAACTACTATACTTCCTTCAATACCGCTATTGATAACGATCTGGCGAAGTGGTTCTTCAATAGCACGCTTAACGATCTGTACACCTGTTGTTTCATCTTCATTAGCGCCTTTCAGCTTTTCTAATGAAGCAATTGCACGAATGTAAGCAACGCCACCACCTGGTACAATACCGTCTTCAACAGCAGCCCTTGTAGCATGCAATGCATCATCTACGCGGTCTTTCTTTTCTTTCATTTCCAATTCAGTAGCAGCACCAACGTACAATACAGCAACACCACCGCTTAATTTAGCAAGGCGCTCCTGTAATTTTTCTTTATCGTAATCTGAAGTTGTAACTTCTACCTGTGCCTTAATCTGGTTTACCCTTGAAACGATATCAGACTTTTTACCTTTTCCACCAACGATGGTAGTATTGTCTTTATCTATCACGATAGAACTTGCAGAACCCAAAGAAGTAAGATCAGCGCCTTCCAGCTTGTGACCCATTTCTTCGCTGATCACTGTACCGGCAGTAAGGATAGCGATATCCTGCAACATTTCTTTTCTCCTGTCACCAAAACCCGGAGCTTTTACAGCAGCAACTTTAATAGTGCCACGTAATTTATTTACAACCAAAGTAGCCAATGCTTCACCATCAAGGTCTTCAGCAATGATCACTAATGGACGGCCACTCTGAGCAACTTTCTCCAGGATATGCAAAATATCTTTCATTGCAGATATTTTCTTATCGTAGATCAGGATAAATGGATTCTGTAATTCAGCTTCCATTTTTTCGCTGTTAGTAACAAAATAGGGAGAGATATATCCCCTGTCAAATTGCATACCTTCTACTACTTCAACAGTAGTATCAGTACCTTTTGCTTCTTCAACAGTAATTACACCTTCTTTACCAACTTTGGCCATAGCCTCAGCAATTAATTTCCCGATAGCAGGATCATTATTTGCAGATATAGAAGCAACTTGTTCAATTTGCTTTCCGCTGTTACCAACCGCTAAAGACTGTCCTTGTAAATGAGCAACAACAGCAGCTACCGCTTTGTCGATACCACGTTTCAAATCCATTGGATTTGCACCGGCAGCAACGTTCTTTAAACCTTCAGCAATAATTGACTGAGCTAACACAGTAGCAGTAGTAGTACCATCACCTGCAATATCAGCAGTTTTAGACGCTACTTCTTTTACCATTTGAGCACCCATGTTTTCAATAGGGTCTTCCAGTTCAATTTCTTTTGCAACGGTAACACCATCTTTAGTAACCTGTGGTGCGCCAAATTTTTTTTCAATAACTACGTTACGGCCTTTTGGTCCAAGTGTAACTTTTACCGCATTTGCAAGGGTATCAACGCCCTTCTTCATTTTATTGCGGGCCTCAATATCGAAATATATCATTTTTGCCATAAAAAGTTTCCCCTATCCCCTAGAGGGGGATTTTGTACCTGTGGGGTGAAACAGGTTTTTATTTTTAGAAATGCATAAGTTTAAAAGAACAAGGTTCCCCCTTCAGGGGGCGGAGGGGGCTACACGATTGCCAGGATATCACTCTCTCTCATGATCAGGTATTCGGCGCCTTCAATCGTTATTTCCGTACCGGCATATTTACCATACAAAACTGTATCGCCTTCTTTAACGGTTACCGGCTCGTCCTTTTTACCAGGACCAGCGGCCAGTACTGTCCCACGCTGCGGTTTTTCTTTTGCAGTATCCGGAATAATAATTCCACCAGCAGACTTTTCTTCTGCAGCCGCCGGTTTCACAATCACCCTGTCATGTAAAGGTGTAATGTTTAGCTTCTTCGCCATAATTGTATTGATTTTAATTTTGTTGGAAATGTAAGTGCCCATTGATTTGTCGGGCAGGCGAAGGTATACCAATTTCGTACCAAAGGACCATAAAAGAATTGTTGTCATGTTTTCAGGCGCAATTAAAAGAAAGGCCCTCCTTTTGATGAAAATTAGTCAGCAATCATTCAATCGTGGCAGCGGAATTTTGTCAGAAGGGCGTGGCCCCCTGTCCCCCTGAAGGGGAACTTAGGACGGATCAGTATTAGTCAGTAATATTCTCTTTTTATTTTGTAAGTTATTTTTTGTCCAAACATTTGTTTTTCATGGCATCTTCGTTGCGTCGCACACTTATACAGTTGAAGCTATGTGGAACAAGTAAATCGCTACCCTAAACTGATTTCAAATCTCTAATTGAATTCATTCATGTAATCAAACATCTTTTTAATCTCCCTTCAGCTGCAACCAATTTAGGCACACATTATTCATTAACAAAATATCTTCTCTCATTTCCCACTCTTACTTTTTATCATTCCAGTTGCTTGTATCGCTACAAACCGTACCATCGATTTTGAAAGGCGGTTAAAATAGTTAACTTCGCACTTCAAAAAGTTCTTTTAGAATGATCAGTAGAAGAAATATCCGGGTAAAAGTGATGCAATGCCTGTACACATTAGAAAGCACAGGCCAGGAAGTAAAACCGGGTGAAGCATTAAAATTATTAAGGAAGCAAATAGAGCAAACCCGCCAGCTTTTTGTGTACCTCGTTTTCTTTATAAGTGAAGTAGCCCGGTATGCAGAAAAAGATGCACTTAAAAAAGCATCCAAACATTTACCTACAGCATACGACCTCAATATAAACACCAAGATCGCCGGTAATGAATTGCTGTGGAAGATATTGGAGGAGCCCACTTACCTCGCAGCCGTAAGCGAAACAAAGCCATCTCATTTTGCAGATGAAGAACTGCTAAAGAAAGTTTACTATGCATTAATACAATCAGAAGAGTACAAAGATTATATCGATGTGCAGGCACGCGATAAAAAAAGCGAGAAGAATATCCTTGAATTCATTTTCACCAACCTGATGTTGCCGGAGGAAAGGTTTATCAGCCACGTGGAAGAGCATTTTATCAATTGGGACGACGATGCGGAAATGATGAATATCCTGATCCAGAATTTTTTGCAAAAGCCGCATAGCTTCAATTTCAACGAAATATTAAGCCCGGAAAAATGGGAGTTTGCCAAAACTTTATTGGAAACAACTATCGAGAAAAAAGACGTAAGCATGGAGTTGCTAAAACCCAAATTAAACAACTGGGATGCAGAACGGATTGCGTCGCTTGACCTGATCATTATTCAAATGGGTGTGTGTGAATTTTTGTTTTTTGAAACAATTCCAACCAAG
The DNA here is from genome assembly GCA_039922055.1 of Ferruginibacter sp. GTDB lineage: Bacteria > Bacteroidota > Bacteroidia > Chitinophagales > Chitinophagaceae > Ferruginibacter. The sequence goes on along the minus strand of JBDSAP010000260.1, from coordinate 20,255 downwards.
GTTACCATCAATGAATATATAGACCTGGCAAAGGATTACAGCACTCCCCAAAGCGGCCAGTTCATCAATGGCATTTTAGATAATATTCATAAGGAGCTTACGGCAGAAGGAAGGATCAATAAAATAAGTTTCAAGAACAGCACGCTGTAATTATTAAATACAACAGTTCCGCTTTATGGGGCGGAAACAATAAAATTAAAGTAAAGCAGATAATGAAAAAAGTGATCCCTTTTGTGCTAATGATAATGGTGTTCGCAGCATGTGATGTACGCAGGAATGATAAAGTAGTAGACGATGCCGTTAAACGCATGCAAACCGCAAAGCTTGATACCACAACGGTGGAGCTGATAGACAGTGTGTATAATTTTGGAACGATCACCGAAGGAGAAAAAGTAACTTATAATTTCCGTTTCAGAAACAGTGGAAAAAAACCTTTGGTGATCAGCAATGCAAGTGCAAGTTGCGGATGCACCGTACCTGAAAAACCAGAGCAGCCGATATTGCCGGGAGAAACAGGTTTTATAAAAGTAGTGTTTAACAGCCAGGGCAAACAAGGCCACAATGAAAAAACTGTAACCGTTATAGCTAATACCAAACCTTCTTTCCCTTACATGCTTTTAAAGGGTGAAGTGAAGCCATCTAAATAAAACAATTTTTTAATAATTAATAAACGACAACAATGCAATTACCAGGAATTTTATTAAACATGGGCAAAGGTTCCGCCCAGGGAAGCAGTAGCTTTTCACTGATATTTATGGGAGCGATGATCCTCGTATTCTGGCTTTTTATGATAAGGCCCCAGGCCAAAAAAGCAAAGCTGCAAAAAACATTTATTACTGACCTGAAAAAAGGTGATAAAGTAGTAACCATTGCAGGCATACATGGCACTATCAACAAAGTGAACGAAGATGGTACATTAAGCCTGGAAGTAAGCCCCGGCAGCTACCTGAAGATTGAAAAAAGCACGATCAGCATGGAGATGTCTGCATCGCTGAACAAGCCTGTTGCAGAAAGCAAAGCTTAATTTCTGTTTGTCACATTCAAAATGTGGATGACCTTAATTATCACGTTGGCCGTATAATTAAAAATGATAATTTTAACCGATCGTCTCGCAACGATCGGTTTTTTAATTTTAAAATATGCTCATAAAAGTTGGCATCACCGGCGGCATCGGCAGTGGCAAAAGCACCGTATCAAAACTGTTTGAAATGTTTGGTGTACCCGTGTACTATGCAGATGACGCCGCCAAACGCCTGATGAATGAGCATGAGCCAATGAAGCAGCGGCTGCTCGAAACATTTGGACCTTGCACTTATACCGATGGCTTACTAAACCGCAGTTATCTTTCTTCCGTTGTTTTCAATGATCCCGAAAAATTGACCTTGCTTAATTCCATCGTTCATCCCCTTACGCTGCAGGATGCAGAAGACTGGATGCAACGGCAAAATTATCCCTACGCAATCAAGGAAGCTGCTCTTATTTTTGAAGCCAACGCACAGGAGCATCTTGATATTGTGATCGGGGTGTATGCGCCTGTTCACCTGCGAATACAAAGAGTGATGAAGAGAGATCATATCACCCGTGAAGAAGTAAAAGCAAGAATAGATCAACAAATTGATGAGGATATTAAAATGCGGTTATGCGATTATGTTATTAATAATGATGAACAGGAATTAGTGATTCCGCAGGTATTGGATCTGCACCAAAAGATACTTGCGATGAACGTTATACCCTAAAGTTTACACCTTTTAAAAAGGTGTAAACTTTTTCCGGTTGCTATTTCTCATACACCTTTTCTCCGTTTAAAAATGTTGTCAACACCTGTGTAGACAAAATCTTTGTGCTATCAATCTTCAACAGATCATTATCCAAAATAACAAAATCAGCAAACTTACCCACTTCAAGGCTACCCTTTTCTTTCTCTTCAAAATTTGCCTTTGCTGCCCAAATCGTCATTCCTCTTAGGGCATCTTTTCTCGTCAATGCATTTTCTACCTGGTATCCGCCTTTGGGCCAGCCGCTTGCATCTTTTCTAATGCATGCCGCATAGAAAGTTTTTATCGGGCTAATATCTTCCACCGGGAAATCAGTCCCTAATGGTATCCAGCCATTTTGATCTAACAGTTGTTTGTATGCATAAGCGCCTTTTACCCTTTCCTTGCCGAGCCGGTCGCCAGCCCAGTACATATCCGAAGTTGCATGCGTTGGTTGCACCGATGGTATGATATTATATTTCCCAAAAAGATCAAAATCATTTTTATTGATTACCTGTGCATGTTCTATTCGCCAGCGCAGGTCATTATTTCCTTTCAGATATTTTGCATAAGTATTTAAGATCACCCTATTGCCCGAATCACCGATAGCATGTGTGCACATTTGGAAACCATGCGCAATAATATTTGCAGCAACTTCATCATAGTGCTTTTTACTGCTAAGCAAAAAGCCAACATTGCCGGGCTTATCTGCATAAGGCTCCAGAAGGCAGGCGCCACGGGAACCCAATGCGCCATCAGCATACACTTTAAAAGACCTTACATTTAAGCGATCCGTTTTGATGATGCCACGTTTAAAAGCCTGTCGATAGTTGTTGGGGCCGTCGCTCAACATTACATATAAACGCATCTTCAACTCATTGCTTTGTTGCAATTTCTCGATCAATACTACATCTGAATAATCCAATCCGCAATCGTCGATTGTAGTTAAGCCCGCTGCAAAACAATTTGCCTGTGCGTTCAACAATGCCTCCTTGTTTTGTTCGTATGAAGGCGAAGGAATTTTGCGTGACACGAGGTTAATCGCATTGTCAACCAAAATACCCGTAAGCTTACCATCTTTTACGATCAGATCTCCGCCGCTGATAGTGTCCGCAGGAGTAAGCTTTCCCAACGCCGCTTCATTTACCAGCGCTGCATGGCCATCAACCCTTGTTAAAAAAACCGGTCTGCCAGGAAACATTTGATCGAGCTTTTCACGGGTTGGAAATTCCTTATTCTCCCAATCGTTCTGGTCCCAGCCTCTGCCGATGAGCCACCCTTTGGGGTACTTAGCGGAATATGTTTTTAAGCGTTCTAATATTTCGTCCCAGCTCTTTGTACCAGTAAGATCTACTGTTTGCAGTCCCAAACCATACCCCAAAAAATGTGCATGTGCATCAATAAAGCCAGGGTAGATAAACTTGCCGCCAGCATTCAACTCTTGCTTTGCAGTATATTTATTTTTTAACGCCTTTGCATTACCCGTCTCCAATATCTTCCCATTCTTTATCACCATTGCTTCTTTCACTGAAAAATTTTGATCAATAGTATAAATGGCTGCATTGAAAACCAGCAGGTCGGCGGGTGTTTTTTGTGCTTCGCTAAAAACAGCAACAAATAAAAATGTGATGAAGAAACGAATATTCAGCATGGAGTTATTTTTTGATGAAGCAAAGTGCCTGCATCAATGATAATGTAAATGAGTGCGATCAAAAATAGTGAAAAAAAGAAAAGCTGGTGGAGGTTGTTTCGGAGTAGGAACTTTTACGGGATGTATAACGATAAATAATTGATTGGGTGGTGCAAAAAATTTTGTACTATAGCGTATTATAATATTAATCACCACCGTTACCTGCCATTTTATATGACACTTTACGACCTAAAAATAAAACACGACAAATTAAAAAAACTTGACGGTGGCAGCTTTTTTAAAGGTGCGACTTACAAAATATTTGGTTCTGACACTCATAGATACAAATTCTACTCTTGTTTGACATTAGATGCTTTGCAAGATTTTGAAAAGTTTTTTTCTGTAACACTTCCTTACAACTATAAAAATTTCATAGCACAAATTGGAAATGGTGGTAGTGGACCAGCATATGGGCTTTTGCGTTTATCAGACTGGAACATTGAACTGGAAATAAATGAAAATAATTTCCTGGCCACTGACTTCCCTCATGCTGACAAATGGAATGTTGCTCAAGAATTTAACACAGAGATTGAGGGCTACACAGAAACTGAAGATTTTCAGAAATGGGAAGAATATTATTTTTCAACGCAACACATTACAGGCAGCATGCGGATTTGCCATTACGGTTGTGCAATTTATTACTTGCTTGTATTGACAGGTAACAATGCTGGACAAATTTGGGTAGATGACAGAGCAAATGATGATGGAATTTATCCCGCTATTTCAAAATCAAGTGGCATGCGACTGACGTTTTTAGAATGGTATGACGAATGGCTTACTGAAAGTTTAAAAGAGTTTGCGTCATAAAAACGGCAGGCAATTAAGTAAGCAGGAGATTCACCCGGTTTCTTAACCCCTTAGCCCCTGTTGGCATGCCCTCAATAACTGCATCAATAACGAAGGCCGTTGTTGGTCTTATTGACCCACAACTTAAGCGTATGGCTAAATGGTAGTTGGCATTTCATAAATCATCTATCTTATAATAATGACACAGTACCCTATACATTTGCCGCAGTTTTATACCGCTACAATTTTAGAATGGAAACCCTGATTAACGAGGGACGAATACAAGGAGGTGATTATTCGAAGTCTATAGTAATCTGACCACAACAAGAAAAAAAGCGGTAAAGTTCCGACATTAAGCCCCTTTAAACAGAGTTCCCAAAATCTCCTTGCCATCTGCGGCTCCTGTACAAGTTCAACGCTTATTTGCACCTCTTCATGCTCTATCACGTACCAAGATAAATTCATCATAATTTCTCTGCAAAGGCTGCAAATATTTTAACCCCATCAACTTCCAATTCATTTCACATTTTGTCTTTGTAATGGGCATTTTGATTATTTACGGTGTTCTGTAGCTGCGGAACTATTAATATCTAAATTTGCGGCAACTCAATTCAAAAAAATAAATGAATATATATTTTGCTCTTACCATTTTAATTTGCTTATCAGCAGGATTTGCATACGTGAACCAGCGTTTTTTGAAACTGCCTTTTGTAATCGGGCTCTTCATTTTATCGACAATTCTTTCTCTTACTGTAATCAGCTCCAAACTTTGGTTACATGTCCCAATCGAAAATATTGAAACGTACATCGAACTCGAAAATATTGACAAAATCATCCTCAATATTCTATTAGGCTTTTTACTTTTTGCAGGCGCTTTACACACCAATTGGAGCAACCTCAAAAAACAAATAAGGCCGATAGCAGCATTTGCGGTTGGCGGTGTTTTACTATCAACATTAATAATTGCGAGTCTATTTTATGGACTGACCCAGCTTTTTCATTTGCAAATCAGCTTTGTTTATTGCCTCATTTTTGGAGCATTGATTTCGCCGACAGACCCCATTGCAGTTTTAGGTATTTTAACAAAAGCAAACGTTCCTAAAAAAACAGAATATACTATTGTTGGCGAAAGCTTATTTAATGACGGGGTTGGCGTGGTTGTATTTATTGCATTACTGGACACTTTAAAAACAGGTTCATTCAGCTTTTCAAACTTTGGCTTTTTATTTTTTCAAGAAGCGGTTGGAGGAATAGTAATGGGACTTATTTTTGGCTACTGTTTATACTTGCTTTTAAAATCGGTTGACCATTATGAAACAGAAATCTTATTGACACTTGCCTTTGTAATGGCAGGCTATGGAATGTTTAACTATATCCATATTTCCGGAGCATTAGCAATGGTAGTAATGGGTTTAATGGTTGGCAATTTCAGAAAAGATATTGCAATGAGCGACACAACCCAGGAATATGTACATAAATTTTGGGAGTTACTTGACGTAATCCTTAATGCTGTTCTATTTATTCTAATTGCCTTTGTACTTATAGTAATCGACTTTAAAACAAAGTACATTTTTGTAGGACTGATCTCAGTTTTCATAGTACTACTTTCAAGACTTATCATTGTTTATTTGCCACATTTAATATTTCCCAAACTTCTAAAATTGACAAACAAAGAGGCAAAAATAATAACCTGGGGTGGTTTGCGTGGCGGGCTTTCATTGGCCTTGGCTTTATCACTTCCAAACAGCGAAACAAAAAATACACTTTTAGTTGCCACTTATTTTTGCGTATTATTTAGCATAATTATTCAGGGATTAACAATTGAAAAGCTTGCAAAGCGGGTTTGATAAAATGCCTGGCTAAGTGCTAATCGTCTCGAATTTCAAAAAGAATTGAAGTTATACTATTTAAGTAAAGAGCGTCGGAAAGCAATGAAGCGAAAGGCAAAATGGTTGAAAAAGCCGGAAAGCAGTAAACGAAGCACACAGTCGGGTAAGCACCTTTTAACAAGCAAAATACATTTCTAAAAATAGATTTCATTTAAACTAATCACCTTAGTTTGTACATTGGTTTCTTAAAATGAATTTGCTTATGAACACAATAGAATTGGAGAAAAAAGTTAAGCAGCTAGTTCATTCGTTGGCCTACGAAAAAGGATTTGTATGTTCAGTTGATGTCCTCATTGGTCTAAATTATTTATCAACAGCGGACTACGAATCCTGGCGATTTGGAAAGGTTGAATACTTAGAAAAAGTATGTAAAGCGAATTTGAGCAAATTGTCATTGATAAATAAAGCTATTAGAAAAAATGCGACAGAACTTAAGTTAGAAAGATCATGGACAGGCTATCATAAATTTGGGAAAGGGGTAAGTAAAAAACTAATTTTCAGTAAATCAAAGGACCAAAAAATTGAGGACGCGTATGCAACTCACTATTTGAACAAGAAACGAATTCTTGAACTCAAAGGAAATAAAGCCAGCGTGTAGTTAAGTAAGCAAGCAAAAGGAATTGCACCCCTGCTGTTCACAAAACAGTAGCTGAACCTCTTGATTCATACGACTCTTCAAGATGAAGCATACACTCCAATGGTTAACCAGGCTGGGCTATGCCTTATCCAATGTATTGAGCCATCTGTGGCTCTATTCTAACGACACAAAATGTATAACAACAAGAATTGACTTTTAGCCGCTAAAAATTTTGTACTATAGCGTATTATAATATTGATCATCGCGTAAGCAGACATTTAAGTGACACTCAATAATTCATAAATGACTTTTGATTTACCGACAAAATACCCCAAGACTTTAATCACCAGGAACCAATATTAATCTCAGGTCTTGACACCTCAGATTTAAACGGTAAAGAATATTTACTTGTTGACGGCAATGAAAAAAGTGTATTTGAAATAAGATATGAATATCATTGTAGCCCATTCAAACAAGCTATTATCATTGACACAATTCTTGCAGTTGGGTACGAAGAAAACTTTTACCTTTTTGACTTAATGTTAAAAACAAACATTTTAAGATTGAAAATGGAAGGCTACTTTGGTCGCCTATATTTAAACAAAAAATATTTTTATGTTGCAGACGCTTGTGGACTTTATTGCATAGACAAAAGTGGTACGATCCTTTGGAAAAATAATAACCTTGCGATAGACGGTGTGATAATTAATGACTTTGCTAAAGATAAAATATTTGGAAGTGGAGAATGGGATCCACCGGGAGGTTGGCGAGAATTTATTTTAGACGAACAAATAGGAACTTCGGGAGAATAAACGGCAACCTACATGGATATTGCTCACGCCCAGTTGGTATGTCCTCAATAGCTGCATAAATAACGAATACCGGCGTTGTTGGCAAGCCTTAGGGTGGCATTTTAAGAGGATTAAATCCGATAATTTTCTTAAATTTGAATAAATATTTTCAGCATGTCAACAATAGAACTACGAAAGCTTTTAATCGAAAAGATCCAAGTAATTGATGATGACAAATTACTTGAGGAAGCGTATAGGCTTCTTGAAGTTGATATTGAAGAACCTGCTGATGTTTATATATTAAATGACCAACAGAAAGGAGCCATTGATCAAGCTAGAGAACAAATCAGGCAAGGGCAATTTTTAACTGATGAAGAATCAAACAGAGAGATAGACGAATGGCTAAACAAATAATTTGGTCTTTAAGAGCGCAAAACGATAAAAGGGAAATTCTTAAATATTGGTCACAGCGTAACAAATCAAACCGCTATAGCAAAAAGTTAAACCAACTTTCTAGAGAATCTATTAAACTAATCCTTGAACACCCTCAAGTCGGAAAATTAACTGACACTCCTTCTGTAAGAATTAAAATTATCAAAGAATATTTACTGATTTACGAAGTCTCAGAAACTTCAATCAGTATTCTATCGATTTGGGATGGACGCCAAAATCCATCTAAACTCGCAGACATACTAAAATAAGTCGCCCAGCCACCAGCAAGAGATTTGGCAAAAGCGGGGCAAGACAATGAAACCTCAGCAAAAGCAATACTGTACAAGGCTTCGGGCAGAAGTATATCTATTAAACTTTTTCAACTAATTTCATCGCCACAACTTTATTGGGCAGACTTACCGGAGGACACAGTATAGAATATTCCGTTTCGCCAACCCTCGATTGTTCCCCAAACAGCGGGGAATTTTTAGTGTGCGTAATACCAACGAAGGTGTAAATCCTTTACTGATATGGAGTTTATACTCACGGAAATATCTAAGAAATACCTGCTGCCTATTGGCGAAAATAATTTGCCTTATATTGCGCTAAGTCAACGCCAATACATCGTTCATAGTTTTAATTTTAGATAGTGAATCAAACCAAAACAGATTTAAGCAATTTAAATGATAAGCAGCGGGAAGCCGTAATGAGCGAAGACAAGCGGTTGTTGGTTTTGGCAGGCGCAGGTTCCGGCAAAACAAAAACACTTTTACAGAAACTCATTTACCTGATTGAAGAAAAAGGTGTAAGCCCCTCCAGTATTCTTGCAATCACTTTCACAAAGAACGCAACCAATGAAATGATTGACCGCTTAATCATTTCAGCCGACACTACAGGAGAATATGAAAAGATGTTGTTTGATAAGCGGATGAGCAAGATTGATAAAGACAAAGAAAGATTTAGTAACCAGAAAAAATACAAATGGATTGACGGGCTAACGGTAAGAACATTCCACAGCTTTTGTTATGGCATTTTGCGTAGCTATGGCGTAAATGAATTTGATAATAAATTCAGAATTATAGGCGATGAAAAACGAGCGGAAGAAGACGAACTTTCAAAGCATGTTGCTCCTGAAACCGTTTTTGAAGTAGTGCATAAGCTATTGATTGAACAATGTGAGGATACGGGCTTTCTGCTTCAACTCAAAAGATACATCTTAGATTACATCATTGATAAAATTCACCTAAAGAAAAACGACAGCAAATATTTACCCAAAGACGGCAAATATTTCACAACACTCGATGGCACAAAAGTTCGTTCTAAATCTGAACAGTTTATTGCCGATTGGTTTTACAGGCACAGCATCAAATACGAATACGAACCTTTACTGAATGTTAAGGACTTCGCGTTTCATCCCGACTTTTTTATTCCCGCTGCAAATCTTTACATAGAGCATGTAAGCGACAAAAGTTATTCAACCAAAGACAAAGAAGAACAATTTGAAAAAGGGAATTTGCTCCTGGTTAAGACATTTGAAAGCATGACTAAGGATTCTGCTTTGTTTAATCACACGTTGGACAAGGTGGTAAAAAATCGTTTGCCGGCAAACTATCACAAGACAGTTTCACTCACGTATAAAGAAGAATTTAACGGCTACCACGAAAATGTAAAGGACTTCGTTACCCAGGTCATGCGTATCACCGACATGATAAAAGTTGAAAATATTGACTTGAAAGTAGTGTTGGAAAATGCAGGAAAAGACCAACACGAAAGAGTTAGAAATTTCTACGAGTTAGCAATTCCAATCGTTGAAAAATATAATCAATACTGCACCAACAAATCTTATCTTGACTTTAATGATTTGATTTCACGAAGCACTTCCCTATTTCAAAATCACGAGGATATTGCAAACAAATACAAAAGCAAATACCAATATATTTTAGTTGATGAGTTTCAGGACGTAAATAATTTGCAAGTCGAGTTAATTAAACTTTTACTTGCGGACCAAACACAATTGTTTTGTGTTGGTGATGATTGGCAAAGTATTTATGGTTTCAGAGGTTCTAATGTGAGTTACATTGTCGATTTTGAAAATCATTTTCCAAATTCAAAAGTTGTAATACTTAATCTAAATTATCGCAGCACGCAAAATATTGTTGGAGCAAGCAATGAAGTAATTAAGCATAACAAATTTAAAGTTGAAAAGGAAATACATTCTTCAAAACAATCCGAACACAAAATCGTGGTGTATGCTGGCAATAGCGAAGAAGAAAACATTCAATTTTGTTTTGACAAAGTACAAGAGTTGTTGGAGGACGGCGTGACTAACGATGATATTTTATTCCTGTACCGAAGAAGTAAAATGTATTCGCCTTATTTCTTTCGTTTTAAAAATGACAATGTGAAAGTTCAGGCAAAAACAATTCATGCTGCAAAAGGATTGGAGGCAAAAGTTGTTTTCATTATTGGCTTAACAGAAGGCAATGGTGGCTTTCCGGATATTTGGTTAGAGGATAGAATTTTCCAGGTGATTAAAAAAGCAAACCATGATTTGCTGATGGAAGAAGAAAGAAGGCTATTTTACGTTGCAATCACCAGGGCGAAGGACAAACTTTTTCTAATAACAGAAAAGGGCAATGAATCAAGCTTTTTAAAAGAGATCCCGGATATATTTACGGTTAAAACAAGTATACCAATAAAGTCAGTGGTTGAAAAGGTAATTACTTGTCCGAAGTGTTTTAGCCAGCTTGAAAAACTGTTTGCCTTTTGCCCTTATTGCGGATACAAAACGCCGGAGTGACGAAGCCCGAGTAGCATATCTAAGCGAACAAAACACAAACAGACGATAAGCAACCTATCCTGACGCATTTCATATAGGCTTTATGCTGGGCAGTGAAGAAGAAGTAACAGCAACTTATAACTCTTTGAAAAATGGTGGTGTTGAAGTTGGACAGGAGCCGGGAAAATAAGAGATAGCTTTGGCTTTTACTTCAACTTCGACAATATTATGATAGAAGTGGGGCACTACCTTAGCTGACAACGCTGCTGATAACTGGCGGTTCGGTAACGGAAGAAACGTTAACTGCCGGTGATGTTTTTTATATGCCGCCAGGGCACACAGCCGTTGTAACAAAAGACATGAAGTTTTTAGATTTTAGTCCCGAAAAGGAACTCGATGTAGTATTGGATCACATCGCAAAAAAGATGGCGGAATTTAGCAAGTAAAGAAATAAATACTGCAATGAAAGTTAGAAATCTTAAGCCACAGGCCAGCATTGCAGAATATGTGGAGAGAATTTTGGTGATCGAAAATTACCAAATCACTAACCCATTTTCATTGCCCTTATTTGCCAACGGTTTACCAACTTTACTTTTCAAATCTACCAAGGGGTCAATTAAAAATATCCCTACAAGTAATCTGACACTTTTCGGGCAAACTGTTTTTCCAGAAGCCCTCACCTTTACAGAAGACTTTACTTTGATAGCTTATTTTTTAAAGCCGTTTTCACTGGTATCACTTTTCGGCATCACTGCAAAAGAACTCACTGATAAACCGATTGACTTAAACTTATTAGCCCCTCAAAAAACTGTCAGCCTCCAGGAACAATTATTAAACGCTGACAGCATAGAAAAAATGATTGCTTTATTAAACAATTATATTTCCACTTTAATTGCCGGGATAAAAACCGATGGTTCGATCATTAAATATGCTACCATTAAAATTGTAAATAATCCATCGAAGGAAATTTTAGTCGCCTTGCAAAAGGAATTATATATCACCGAAAAAACATTTGAAAGGATGTTTGACAAAAATATTGGTGTTTCCCCAAATCTTTACAGGCGTATTTGCCAGTTCAATGCGGGCTTCCAACAATTGAATAATAGAAAGTTCAATAAATTATCTGATATAGCTCTTGAGCATGGGTTTTCGGATCAAAGCCATTACATCCGTTCTTTTAAAGAGTTCACAAACATTACACCTAAGGAGTATCTCAACTTTGGGTCGCAACGATAAATGATTGTCGATTTTGTTCTATTTTAATGTTGCAGGTCAATATACTTTTGCCTTACATTATTCATTTAAAAAACAATAAAGAAATGTCAAAGCAAATGTATCCTTGCTTATGGTTTGACGGACAAGCCAAAGCAGCAGCAGAATATTACTGCTCTATTTTCAAGAACTCTAAGATCACTGCCGAAAACCCAATCGTGGTGAACTTTGAGTTGAATGGTAACAAGTTTATGGGGTTAAATGGCGGACCCAAATATAAATTTACACCGGCAACTTCCTTTGTAGTAGAATGTGAAAACCAGGAAGAGATTGACTACTATTGGGACAAGTTGGGTGCAGGTGGCAGATATGATCAATGCGGCTGGCTTGATGATAAATTTGGAGTATCCTGGCAAATTGTTCCTGCTGTTTTAGGCAAACTAATGTCAGATCCCGACAAAGCTCCAAGAGTAATGGAAGCATTTATGAAAATGTCAAAATTCGACATTCAAACTTTAATGGACGCTTAAAATTAAAAAGAATTATTCGCGGAATTTTATGGCGCAACTGGTTTGTTGAAGGTGGTTCTCATCGCCTTCATCATACCAGGTGTAGACCACGTGCCGGGAACGATCATGCGCCGCACCGTGTACAATGGTTGTGTTGAATCTCTTTTGGTAGATAAAATAAATGCAAGCTTATAACCGCTGTTTTTTATTTCGGGTATGGCGGCTTCGTTCCATAATCCAAATGGATAGGCAAAGTATGCTACGGGTTTACCGGTGATATTTTCCAGCTTCAGTTTTGGCTTCACCAATTGCGAATCAAAATCTAATCCTGTATATTTTGTCACCATGTGATGGTCCCAGGTATGGGCCGCAATTACATGCCCGCTGTCTGCTAATCGCTTAAGCTGATCCTTGCTCATGTAGCGGGGCCTGTTAATAGCAATCGACATAATAAAGTAAACGCCTTTGAAATTATATTTGTTCATTTCGGTGGCGCCGATACTGTACTGCTCCGCATCTGTATCATCAAACGTGATCATCACAGGCTTTGCAGGAAGCTTTCCATCATACACCAGGTATTCGTATAAATCAGCAGGTAAAATAGTTTGATAGCCGCTGTCATACAACGCTTTCATTTGCTCGGCAAAAGCTGCCGGCGTTACAGAATAACTTTTCATGCTGGCACTTTCACTGGCACGAAATGCACGGATGTGATGATAACACAACACGGGCACTTCTTTTTTTGAAAGTATAGTTGCAAGGTCATTCATCGGTTTCTCAACATTAGCTACCGCCACAGTAGCAGCAGGTATTGGATCCGACAATTTTACATTGTTCGTAGAACAGGATGCAATGAAAAAAATGGAAAGGGATAGCGGGTAAGCGAAAAGTTTCATTTGTTCTTTAGCTGGTATTATTGGTATTGTATGTAAATGGGTTTAGGAGTAAATTTTAATAATTCTTCGGGGGTGAACATTCCGGTTGGGGTCTTTATGTCGTTTTTATAAAACAATTTGAAGCCGGTAAACTGTACAGGTTCTTTATAAATATATCTCAGGTAGGTTGATCTTTTTAGTATCTTATCTCCAAAGCCATCCATATCCATTACCACCTGTACTTCCGGCACTTTTTTGATTTTATCGTAACCCGTTACCATTCCCTGCGTAAAGCGGTGCACCACCAATATTTTCGGCGGCAGATTATTTTTGCGAACCAGGTCAGCTAAAAAATCAATGGCGGCATTAATATCATCTGAATTAAAAGTACCGATCTTACTCCCGGGCACTTCGCCATTCTTCATCGAAAATTCAGGATCAATACCAAGATGAACATCCGGCATCAACAAATATTTTTCCAGTGTTGGCACTTCATCCTTTACGGTGCTGTGTCCTACCTGTATATCAACAAAGGTCAACGCTTTGATTTCCCTTGCCCAATTAACGATTGTGTCTATCTGGCGAAAAGGCAGGCGCATCCTGTGCTTACCATCGCTACCCGCCGCTCCCTGGGCAGTGGTGGCAATATAATGCAGTGCAGGCATTACCGGCATAGCAGGATCTGCAACCTTCCATTTGTCAACCTCTTCCTGCAATCTTCTTAGCATAGAATCTTTCGGCAGTTCACCCAATATGCCCATCCTCTTCGAATATAAATTACCATAGTACGCAACAATACGATTGTAAGGCAATATGGCCCCTGGCAAAGGATACGGAGCTTTCGCCGGCCACTTACCTGTTGTATCTGAATTACTGAGTGCGGCCATTCTTCTATCGTAGTCGGCTGTGTCAATCGTACTTGCTGCGGGAGCAGCTTTTGTTTCAACTTTAGGAGAGTCTTTATCGCCTTCCGGGTTAATCGCATTCATGGTTTTTCCGTTGTTGCATTTCGCAAAAAACACAAGCGAGCACAGTGGCACTACCCGGCCAATAACTATATTAAAAAACTGCTTCATAAAAAAGGATCTTGAATTTTACGCGGCAAAACTATGCCATTTCATGTGGTGACTTAAAAAATGTTATTAAAGGTCTTTGTAAAGGTGAGATACAAAAGGATTTTATTGTTACATAATCCAATAAAAAAATTGTAAAATCCACAGGTTTAATAACAGCAATACCGATTAATTATTGTTGAGTATCATTTTAATATTTTCAACAGGTAAATAAAGCAAGCCGGCATGTAGAAAAAAATGTTTGTCTGGACAATTGTTTTTCAAGCAGCATCGTTGCATCGCCCTCTTGTACTTTTGCAGCTTTGGGGAGCAACCAACACATAGCCTTTAGATAACCAGCAAAGAGAATTATTATTTATTGAGCAACCGCATTCTATATGCATTCATTGCAGCGTTACCCAATTTTTTAACAAGCCTGTAATTCACCACTACCCCAACCGGTGCACCAATAATAGGAACCAACTGCGCCATTTTCGCCAGGTCAATATAATCACGGTATTCCTGTTGAAAATTTCTCCAGTCAAACTGGTGAATATCTTCCGGCAGATCCTTACTTCTTTGCTCCCAGTTCGTCATCTTATTATAAATGTTCTTACGGTGAACATCGCTTGAAAATGCAAGTTCAAATATATGCAGCAAGTAAACTCTTTCCTTGTAATCATCTACATCAAAACCATATAATGCAGCAATATCAAAAAGCAGTTTTATTTTCAGTCCAAGCAATATTGGGAAATCCGCTAACCCTAATAGTATACCACCGGCTCCGGTTATCCCACCTTCAACGGCGGCCGTATTTTTATACAGGTCTATTTTCCTCAATACAGCTTCTTCTCTCGCCTGCAATGATTCATCCAGCAAAGGATCGGCGGTAGTGTGTTTTGCTCCAAATAGAACACCTCTTATCATTTGCTTGATGGTAGCTGTGATCGCTTTATGCACTTTTTCGGGGATCCAGGTATTGATCTTTGTCTGGATTCTTTTTGAAAGATCATTCAGTAGAGACGGCCTTTTCTGCATCTTGCGCTGCCATACTATTAGTGCTGCAAAAGCCTGTTGCTCGTATTGATCCATGTTTAAGAAATGAAGTTAGGAGTTAATCCAAGCCGTGGGGTTTTATATAAAGTTTACACCTTTTAAAAAGGTGTAAACTTTATATAGTAGACAGATTGCAATTTACCTTTATTTTCCTCCGCCGTAGAGCAACCTTTTCAAAAGTTGTTAAGGTTATCTTTTATAAAGGAATCGGGAGAGAGGACGTAAACCAAATTAAAAACCCCTGTGTTTTGCAGGGGCTTTTTTAGGTTCAGTATTCCGGCATGCGCCGGATATATAGACTATTTCAATGGCTTCAGGAGTATTAGTAGCGAGGCGCAAAGATGAGGATAACCAGGTGAAAGCCTTGTAGTCGTTTGGCAACTCTCTTGTAAAAAATTTACTACAATCAATAAAATTATGATTGGCTCATAGCCATACTTTCTGATAATAGCGTCTTTCAATATATTTCAACTATCAGCATGTCTTTGTTACTGAACTTGATCATTTCACCTTTCTTTTTACCCATCATTGTCTTTGCCAATGGCGCCTGTGGAGACAGCAAAAAAATATCTCTTCCATCCATATTGAGCTTTCCTAATCCTGCCGCAATAAAAAAACTAATATCGGCACATGCTACCAGGCTACCGCTTGCTACTATATCATACCGGCGGCCGCAATCAATAGTAAGCAACTGAGCTAATTCTATTTTATTGGCAGCAAGCTGACGTGCATACATATCCTTATCGATATGACTCATTGCCCTGGAGGTTTCATACTTATCTCCTGCACTGCTCTTATCCTCCGAATTTGCCGCATCCTGGGCGCTTTTCATTGCCATCAACGAAATTTCAATTCGCTTTGTAATTATTTGAGCACAGTTTTGCAGCAGTTCATTTTTGTACAGTAGCTTTTCGGCTGTCGTCATAATAAAAAATTATCGCTTATAAAAGGGGCCCAGGCGGACCGTACAAGATCGTTTCATATAAATAAAGATATTTGGATGGAAGATTCATTGCTCTTGATTATTTTCGCAGATGCGATCATTTAAAATTTTGTTGACCTTATTTTGTTTTCAATCAATTTGCACTACGTCAGGTGCTCAAAGTCTCGGAACCTGGAACCTGCTAAATATAAAACTGCAACTTACCGAAAAATGGGCGTTTATTGGAGAGGCACAACTCCGATCCAATCGCTTCTACAAAGAATTTGTATACAATGAATATAAGGGCGGCATACAATATAAGCTGGATAAAAACTTCTCCATTTTAATAGGCATTGGCGGCTACGACACTTATTCGAGTGGAGGAGATTTTAAAAGTCCCATGGTAAATGATGAAACACGTACCTGGGTGCAGGTAACTATGAATCAAACCCTGAAACGATTGAAATTTGAACATCGTTACAGGGCAGAGCAACGGTTCACTTATTCGGGTTACCGCAACCGGTTTCGCTACCGGATAGGTTGTACTATTCCGCTCAATAAAAAAATAGTTGAAGCCAATACCGTATTTACCTATGCGTATAATGAAATATTTCTTACCAACAAAGCGCCTTATTTTGAGAGAAACCGATTATCTGCTGGCGCCGGATATGAGTTCAGCAAAATATTTACACTGCAGGCGGGTCTTTTAAACCAGTTTGATTATAAAATAAATAGCGAGGCTTCGCATAATTATTTACAGGTGAGTCTTTTGTTTGATATCCGTCCCAAATTTAATGTTCGCAATCATCCCAAGAGTACTTTGGACTAACGGCATTCCTAAAGATCCGTTCTCCAATCCGGTTCTAAATTGCCGGAAAAATAGATATATTTATAAATCCTCACCCAGGGAAAAGCTATTTATTATTTCATTCTGTGAACAATCCCTTCGCTTTATCATCGCATCACCCCCGTGCAATGAAATTTAAATATTGGCGTTACTAATAATATAACAGCGTAAATAAAAACCTCAGCGCATGACATTTAATTCCAAGCCTATAACCCTACTGCTTTGCCTATTGCTATTTACAATTCTTGCAGCTTCTGCGCAAAAAAGAAGAGCACCACAAAAACGACCTAAACCTGCAACTGCATCTAAGCATTCAACTTTAAATGAGCAGATAAAAAACGGCATCATTATAAACAGCCGCGGCTTTAAAGTAGCCGAAGCATACCTGGTGTTTGATGATGAAAATCCCGTACCAGACGACAATAAAGTTGCCTTGCACCAAAATGTAAATATGTTGCTGATCATTGACAGTGGCTGGACGGAAACCGGTGGACGTGTATACCCTGGTAGTAAACAAGTATTGAAGCTTAATAATGGTGTTGAAATTTTAAACTCCGAGGAATTATTTGCGGCCTTTGACGAAACAGGCGTATCTCCTGAAGATGCCCGCTACATCACGCTAAATACTGTCGTTACTGAATTGAAAGATAAAAAGAAGCATGTGGTTGTAAACTTCAGGGTCTGGGATAAAAAAGGCCCATCGGAAATAACCGGGTCTTATAAATTATTTATTAAGTAATAGTTGTTGCGCAACATTAAACTACAATAAAGCCTTGAATTTCTTAGCCAGCAAAATGCCATTCTGATAAAGCCGTATAATATAATTTCCCTGTTGATAGCTGCCTGCGTTAATAGCAAACGCTAATTTCTTTTGGTCCCCCTTAGCATAATCAAACCTGGTTTTAAGGGTATACATTCTTCTACCCTCAGTTGTTTGAAAATACCCTGATTCCGTATTTGACACGTATAGTAATTTGCCATCTGGTTGCATTATCACCAACATTACTTCGGCATCTTTTATCCCTAAATTATTATTGCCTACGGTAAAGGAGCATATTAATTTGTTTGTTTCCTGCGCATTAAAAGTTTCCTGCTCCTTGTCATTATTTAACCGGAAAGCAGAAATGTGAAGTTCAGAAATTGTAAAATTCACCGGCGGAGTTTTCTTCGTGTAACCAGTCTTCTTCTTTACATTAAAAATTTGTTCTTTTTGCCCCAAAGTATCTTTGTGCTTAGCCCTGTTTAATATAGCTGTTAATCTATCATTTTCATTGGCCACATCACCATTCATTAACTGCAATGCTGCAATCCTTTCCTGTAGTTCCCTTACTTTCCTGCGTGCCAGTGCAAGGCTGGCATTAGGCATTTCATCTTTTAGAAGCAAGGATATCTCCTGTCGCAGCGTGTAAAATTCTGTCAGCTTATTATCCAGCGTACTGCTCAACGAATCGGTATTGTTCCATAGCGAATCAAGCTTTTTATCAAGGTGGTTAATGGCAGCGATGTAAACCTGCTGCACTGAATCTCGTGTACCGGTAGTAATTATAATCCGATCCTTATTGGTAAGTTCCACTACTGGTTTGTAAAAGGTGGCTTTGTAAAAAAAGTGATAGCAGGCGGTTGCAAGAAGACCGAGAGCTATCAATAGTAAAATGGAAACCATTAAGAGCAAGGAGGATTTAAAATCTCTCATCAGAGGTTATATCAATTATGCTTTTAAAAAAAAGTTTGTGAGCTATGTACTCATAAAACACCATTTCGTTAACTCGTTTTTTAAAATGGTTTAACGCTTAAATGTACTAAAAAACATCAGCGCTGTTGGGCGGTATAGCTTGTTGTGGAAAGAATGTGGCTAATCAACATTTATAAAGAACCTAGTTTACGCTCGTTCACATTACCCTTGTTAAGTTGATATTTTATAAGACGGAATTATACGATCCTGATGTTTTGTTCGGTTTAAAATCTGGAAAATTCCAAAAGACGTTCTGTGATTTCCATTTATTGGAAAATTTACCGGAGAAAAAAAGAGAAAGCTGTTAAGAATCAACCACTTAACTATTTGGCATCATTTAGGCAAGTATGATTCATAATTAAGGAATGGTGAGGAAAACGAAAGAGAGGAAAAATTAAAAGATAAATAATAAACTAATTATAGGGTTCTCAGTGTTTTAAATTAAAGAGTCGTTAAGATGGATTGGATCACCATTTTGACGATTTTTTTTTGTGCATGATCGAAGGAAATATGCCATCAAAATTGCCCGCTTGAACCGCCGCCTCCAAAACTACCTCCACCGAACGTGGTAACGTCAGCAACCGCCTCTTCCGGCGAGAATGTCTGGGCCACAACAAGCGATTCAACTTTCAGTTTATCCTGTGTCTCTTCTGCTCGCAGGTCCTCCGAAGTAAATCCAAATGTTGGTTTTTTAAGCCATACCGACAATGCATAAGCGATGCCTAACATAATAATTCCAGCAAGAGACATAGTTGCTTCAATGGAGGCTATATGGTAATAATATTTTACCGTAAAGACGATCACTGCAACTAACACCAGTCCTAACCGAATCAACAGCGTATCCTTTTTTTGAATACCCCTGGCAAGATAAAGAAGGGGAATAGAAAATGTAAATAGCCAAAAGATCCATCCGTACGGAATGCCCTGGTTGTCCGTAAGATGAAGATCAAACATTTCGTTGCTTAGTTCCCTTACTGTAAAATAATTACCCGCCACATAAAGACCGACGAGGCCACAGAGCTTTGTAATTTGCAGTGTGTCATTATACAATGGAAGCCGGCCGGCTTGTCTCAGTTTTGCTGCCGCCAAATAAATGATTGCAGACACCTCCATCAGAATAAAAGGAGCAAAAGCTTTTCCATAAACCCCTGATTGAGTAGCTGCGTAAAAGCAAATTCCCAACAATGAAAGATAGGCAACCACCACCATGAGATTGTTTGTAAAGCGTATAACACAGTACAAAGAAATGATGCAGCCAAACACACAATACACGACCGGCGTTGCATCTGCCAGGTAGCTAATACCGCCAAAAACAAACGATGCGGATATCCACAACAATGCATCATCCACGC
>JBDSAP010000259.1:0-65328 GCA_039922055.1 Ferruginibacter sp. | reverse complement strand
ATCCTTAGCCCGAAAGGGCTTTTTATTCCCCCATCCCCACAAACTTTATTAGCCCGAAAAATATTTTTAACTACAGACTTAAAAACCTTGATAGATAAAGATTATAATTACTCGCTGAATCGCTGATGGCTCCTTGTATGAAGAAGAACAAGGGCTATACAGCAGAGCAAAACACTATGCATGATGGCATAAACTGGTTGCATTTTGTTAGGCAAGTCTTACTTCGACGCCCCAAGCACAAGGATTGTTAACGCACATTGCCACCCTACACCCTTGCGCCAATTGGGGGGATTCATCAATTTGTTGAATGGCTTTTTCTATACTCTCTTTTGTAAAAGATATCATCGATTAATACTTTAAAAAGTAGAGCTTTCAATAAATGTGCAGTGGCAACAGTTATGGCTTTTTGGAATTTTCTATAGCTTCATATCGTTGAATGAATTCCAGATGATAGTTTTTAGCATCAGTAAGTAGCTGGTTGTAAGTTTTTACATACACTTTATCAGCGCTCTGAATCGTATCAATTTCATCCCTTGTTTTTCTGTCGTTATAGTCTATTTTCCCGCCAACTAAATAAACAACAATTTTGTTTGGTGTATGCTTCGACACATCCAGATGCTCTTCAATAAAGCTTCTATAGTCTTTTGCTTGATTAATGTCCTTTAACTTTAATTCGTGATGTGGTCTCTTTAGCTCAATAATAAATCTGTGATCGGCAACAGATGTGCATAGAAAATCTATTCGTCTGTTTATTTCATCAAGTTCAGATTCAGGATAATTTTCCTTAAGTATCTTAACGTATTGCACCTCATGCCTGAACATGTTTATGCGAGGGTCTAATATCCACGGGAACTTTTCAAAAAATGGATGCATTTGTTCCACTTCCCTTGCATTTTCATTTATAAGCTTCTCAAGAGTCTTAATTGTTTGTATTCTACCAATAGCGAGTTTATACATCTCCCGAGCTTCAATGAGTTCCCACTCTTTTAAAAGTGTAATAATGCTAGTGGGTGAAATGTCATCGACACCTTCCAGTTCTCTAGAAAATTCTTTGAAAGCTTCAAATTGAAAAGAATCTTTAATAAACTTAACCAATTCTGCTTGCTTTATCGTCGGAAGACCCTCAGATTGCAAAATTGCATCCGTCATTTTTACGGCTAACTTTCGTTCATGCCTGGGCAATGTCGCCTGCCACTCCTCAATTTTGATTCCGGCAATTTTAGAAATTTCCGCTACCTGCTTTTCTTTCTTCCTTTTTCTCTGTTCTTTATAGATGTACCTAATTACCGCATTTAAGTACACTTTGAGCTTAGCAGTGTCTTCATCTTCCCAATTGAGGGAGCGTCTATTCGTAGAGATTACATCTTTATTCCAATCATCAATAAAGTCTATGTCTAACCACCCAGTTAAATACGAATAGCCAAAACTAGTTGCCTTGTCATCAAAAAACTCCGGGTCATTTACTAACTTTCCCCTTGAGAAGAGGGAGATTCCTTTCATTGCTGCCGGAACTGTTTCTTTTCCTGATATAACAGTCCCTTTAATTCGGCTTGAGTGCTCATATTCATAGCCAATATCCTCAGCTATAGGAAAATCCCACTTAAACTCTGTGTCAATATTCTTGAATTTTAAATCGTTTTTTACTTGTATTTTATCATTATCGGAACCATTATGAATAATTTCTACACCGAAGCCTTCTTCATTAAAAATGGAAAATGTTTTTGCTAAATTATATGCAATGTTATCTGGATCAAATCCAGATTTCCTCTTGATGTTTGTCAATTCAATTGACGTTCCCGGGGCAAGACTAGTAATTTTATCCTTCATCAATATTTCCGGCTTATAATCGTGTCCAGAAGCAATTAACTTATCCCAGTCTAGAACAAATACATTTTCAAAACCCTCCCTTATTGTGGCCACCTTGATTGTTTTAGAGACACCAAAAAAAGAGAGCTTGCCTATACCCTTTTTGCCAATAGCAAACCGCTTTCCTGATTCGGTTTTTTGAAGCTCCAAAACGTTATTGTCCGATCTTCTTCTATTTCGGCCGATTTTTAAAAACTTCTTATTAATGTCATCAAAGGTCATTCCATGTCCATCGTCTGAAATGATGATTTTTTTTTCAACTAGGTCGAACAATTGTATTGTAACCTTTTTTGCATCCGCATCATATGAATTTGAGACAAGTTCCGAAATTACCGGAGGTAATGTAGAATACATCTGTATACCCAAGTGTTCAATTGTAGTTGGGTCAAAGACCATTATTAAGTCCGACCCTGTATTCTCCTCTTGATTATCTACCATTCGCTTTTTTTGTACTATTAATTAATTTCTTTCCTATGACTTCCGCTAGCTTTGGTGGCACAGCATTTCCAATCATCCTTGCAATTACTCCAATGCTGTCGGAGTAAAAAGTGTATGAGGAGGGGAAAGATTGAAGAAGTGCGCCTTCTCGAAGTGATAGTGCTCTGTCCTGTTCAGGATGACCAAAACGACCATTAGTCAGGCTGTGAAATTTTGTTGTGATAGTAGGAGATGGGTTATCCCAAAACACTCTTCCGTATACATCCGAAAAAGTCGAATCTTTCCCTTGATAACATTTTAACTGAAGATTTTCGTTATTCTTCCATTCTAACCGATTTCCCCCATTGTGAGATGTTGATCGGATTCGTTGAAGGTTGATAGGAGCAAGATCTGCTGTCCAATGCATTAATTTATTTTCATCCTTGTGTCCTGCTTTAACATTAGGCAAATGCCCAATAGCTTCACGGACGGTTTTTACATTTACACGCTTCACTTCCGGGATTGCTATTTTGCTTGTAATCCTTGAAGCAACAAGCACATATCTTTTCCGGCTTTGAGGCACATTATAATCAGCGGCATTCACAACCTTATCGTCAATTGCATATGCTTTGTTTACTAAAAATTGTTTGAAACGACTTAATGGACTTTCACCTTTCGTTTCTAAGCCCGGAACATTTTCTATGAATATGAACCCAGGATTGAAATAATCCACAAATCGCTTAAACTCTTCGAGTAACATTTTACTTTTTGAGGATTTAGTTTTATCTGTTTGCAGGTTGGTATAATATTGACAAGGGCTACAACCAACAAAAATTAAATCATCCATATCTTTAACAATACCGAAAGTGGAGATTAAATCTTCAGGTTTTAGGATAGCAATATCTGCTTCTAAAAACTTAGACCCTCTATTATTCTTCTCATAAGTCTGCTTATACACACCTTCAATGTCAATACCTCCTAAAACTTTAATACCTGCTTTTCGAAATCCGTTTGTAACTCCACCTGAACAACAGAAAAAGTCAACTGCTTTTAATTCTTTAGCTTTTGCCATACGGTTTTTTCTTGATCCGGAAAAATCAACCGGTTGAATATAATAGAATTTTGGCAAAAATAGGCATAATATATTCCCACCCAACGTATATGAGTGCAGTTGCCGATTTCAATAATTCATACCTAACAGATATGTATGAATTGATTCAAATGTATGTGAAATTGATGTAAGTGAAAGTTCGCACTCCCATATCTCTATTACCTGCCAGCCCTGACTTCGTAATTTTAAAGTTGACTTGAAATCGTTCCTCTTATTAATTGATATTTTATCTCTCCACCAAATGGTCCTTGTTTTAGGTAGGGCTGCTTTTTTACATCCTGCATGTCCATGCCAAAAACACCCATGCACAAATATTACAGTCTTATATTTGGGTAATACGATGTCAGGTTTGCCAGGGAGTTTTTTATCGTACGGCCGGTAACGAAAGCCATTTGCATGCAGAAATTTACGCACCAGCATCTCAGGCTTTGTATTCTTGCCCTTAATGCGGCTCATATTGTAACTTCTTACTGCTTTGCTATGTACGTCGGCCATGCTTTTTTCTATGGCAAATTTAATACCCGTCTAAAAAGAACGGCTTAAAAATAAAGGGTTTTGTTCCCCATGTTGCGACATCGGTCGCACGTTAGGGAAATATGATTATTTTGCACTGTGCTAACCTTGCAAAACATATTACAGATACTACGGCAACATCAACCGGAACTGCAACGGAAATACCCTATTGGACGTTTAGGAGTGTTTGGTTCTTATGCAAGAGGTGAGGCAACTGACAAAAGCGACATAGATATTGCAGTTGAAATACAGGGGCAAATGGGATTAAATTTTATTGCAATGGCGGATGAAATCGAAGCTTTATTTGGTATAAAGACAGACGTAATACCTAAGCGTTCTATTAAAGATAAATATTTGCCTTACGTAGAAAGAGATATTGTATATGTCTGAGCGAAAACAGGAAGACATGTACCTCACTGCGCCTGCACCCTACCCTTTTCTTCCTCCCCGGCAGTAGGTCTTTCTCTCTTACTTTTTAATTTATTGTTGCCAAAGTTACGGGAGTAGGTAAGCTTAACTGTTCTGCTGAAAAAGCGCAGGTTGCCGCGATTATACAGGTTCTGTTCGGGTAGGTTGGCAAATGGTCTGAACAGAAATGTATTTAACAGGTTGCTGCCGTTTAAAACCAGCGTGCCTTTTTTATTGGACAGGCTTTTCCTTATGCCAAGATCAAGCGAACCATATTGCTGCATTACGGAAATACCATTCAAACTGCGGGACTGGTAGAAGCCGGATAACTCAATGGAAAACTCTTTGGGCAGCTTAAACTTCTGCGTAGCATTTATTCTAAAATTTGCCTGTTGCAGGGTCACGGGTTCTTTTTTATACAAGGCATTCACCCGTTGCGCCAGCCCGGTTATGTTGTATTGCATGCTCCACCATTTGTTAACTTCTACGGGTACGGAAATGATCAAGGAAACGATCTTTTGATCAACCAGGTTTTCGGGAGAAGCCACCATCTTATTTGTTACAGAATCTATTTTTGGCTGAAAGCCGGTGATCGCATTATCTTCCTTTGTATACGAGATGGAGATCATGTACTTCCTGAAAATATAATCTCCCTTCACCATGTTGGCAATGGCTGGTTGCAAAGCAGGATTGCCCGTTATCAATGAGTAAGGATTGCTGTAATATGTAAAAGGCGCCAGCGCATTAAATGTTGGTCTGGTGATCCTTCGGGTGTAAGAAAAATTAACTGAATTATTATCATCGAGCTTACGGGATAAAAAGAAAGAAGGGAAAAAATTCCCATACTGCCGGTCTACTATATTCTTGATTTCAGCGGTACCCAAATTAGAAACGGTGTACTCATAACGTACACCAGCTTTTATGGAAGTTTTTTCGTTAAACGCAATACTAAAGGAAGTATATACAGCAGCATACTTTTCATCGAGCTTGTATTTTGCAGTGCCGGCTGGTTGTTTCACCCATTGGCTTTGTTCATGTTTTTCATAAGTTACATCGTTGGTAAAACCTGAGTTCGTAAATTTTGCGCCACTCTCCATCGTTACTTTCTTACTGAGCTTTTTAGAATAATCCAAAGCGCTCACAAACAAATTAATGGGCGTATTTTTTCCACTGCGGGTATCTTCCTGGTAAATAAATGTGCCTGCATTATTATAGTACGAATTGAAATATTCAACAGGCTGGTTGTTGGTGTAATAGATATTATCAACATTCAGCGACAGTCTTTCATCGTCGTTAAAATTATGTTGCAGGTTGAGGTTGCCGCTATAGTTTTTCCATCGGTTGGTTTCGTAGTTAACGATGTTGATAGTAGTGTCCAACTGATCATCTTTCTTAATTGTATTATGATTGAGCGCAGTCATTGAAAACTTATTATTATAGGTTGAAAACAATGCGCCGATTATAGTACGCCTGCTCAATTGATAATCTACGCCAAGCCTTCCTGTGAAATTGGTTTGAGTAACATGCCGGTCTGTGCTACTATACATTTCGGTGATCACACCGTTGTTGGAGGTTCTGCGGGTAAAGGCTAAAAGCGGGGTCGTCTTAACCTGTGAGAAATTCAGGTCGCTATATACATTGATCTTTCCTTTCCGGTGATTGAGAGAGATGTTGGCGCCAGATACCAATCCCTGTCCATATCCCAGCGTAGCTGAATAAGAACCGTTGGTACCAACATTGTCATTGCTCTTTAAAACTATATTGATAAACCCTGCATTCCCTTCCGCATCAAAATTAGCAGGTGGCGTGGTGATCAGCTCTATCTTATCGATATTGCCCGAACTCATACCGGCAAGCATTTGCACGGCAGCAGCTATCGGCATGTTCGTTAATTTTCCATTCATCATTATTACCACGCCATCTTTTCCATTCATGGATATTGTATTGTTTTGACGGTCGATGATCACACCTGGCGACCGTTCCAAAACGTCGAGTGCTGTGTTGCCCGCCGCCGTGATACTGTTCTCTACATTTATAACCAGGCGATCAATCTTTTGCTCAAATACAGGCCGCCGGGCCGTTACTTTTACGGTGCCTAATTGCAGGGTCGCTTCCATCAATTTAAGTTGCCCGAGATCTGTTTGCGTTTTATTATTGCCGACAGAAAACCGCGATGTGTATCTCTGTGCATGGCTTGCACAAGTGGAACTGATAAGGTAATTCCCAGGGGCTATATTTTCAAATGAATAAGTTCCAGCCTGCGAGGAAACCATTCCTTTTACCAGCGAAGAATCGACGGACTTCAGCAACAGTACATTTGCATTAACTATTGCTTTGCCAGTTTTATCCACTACCTGCCCAACTATTTTAGACTGGGCTGTACAAACACTTTCATGAATAAAAATGGAACATAAAATGAGAGTTACTTGTATTATGCTATTATGGAAGAAATTAGAAAATGACATGGTAGCTGCTTTTGATAATTCAAGAAAAATGGTTGAGTTTACTGGTGCAAACTTATTTTACATGGCCGCCGGAGCTGTCAGTTTAATCACCCATTTATGTTGGGTGATTTGTCGTTTAATGAGGATGAGGATTGGCCAAACACCTGGCTGAATAGTGTGGGGATGAATAGGCTGGCCCAACTGAAATGATAGCAGGAAGCTTATAAATATTAATGGTGGGAATGAGCCAACCTTACCACTTAACAAAATTTTGAAACGGTCTATTTACTATACATATTATCTTCACAAAAAAATTTAGACCATGCGTACAAATCACGAAATAGATTACAAGATCTACGGAGAAGAATTACAGTTTGTAGAAATTGAACTGGACCCGAATGAAACAGCCATTGCAGAAAGCGGCGCCTTTATGATGATGGATAATGGAATTGAAATGCAAACCATTTTTGGTGATGGCAGCCAGCAGCAACAGGGCGGGGGAATATTTGGTAAGCTGCTCAGCGCCGGGAAGCGTTTACTGGTAGGTGAAAGTTTGTTCATGACCGCATTTACAAATGTTGGACAGGGCAAAAAGAAAGTAAGTTTTGCATCGCCCTATACCGGCAAGATCATTGTGTTTGATCTGCAGCAACTGGGCGGGAAAATCATTGCACAGAAAGATGCTTGTTTATGTGCGGCCAAAGGTGTGAGCATTGGTATTGAATTTCAAAGAAGATTGGGTACGGGAATTTTTGGAGGCGAAGGTTTTATTATGGAAAAGCTGGAAGGTGATGGATTAGCATTTGCGCATGCAGGTGGATACGTGGTTGAAAAGAATCTTGCAGCGGGTGAAATTTTAAAAGTAGATACCGGTTGCGTGGTGGCTTATACAGCCGGGATCGATTTTGATGTTGAAATGGTGAAAGGAATTAAGAATTTTATGTTTGGTGGCGAAGGACTTTTTTTTGCGAAACTGCAAGGCCCGGGAAAAGTATGGCTGCAATCCTTACCCATCAGCCGCCTTGCTGGCCGCATCATGCAATACGGAACTTATAACCGCAAAGAAGAAGGAAGTATTTTAGGCGGATTGGGTAATTTGTTGGATGGAAGAGAATAAAGATCCGCCGTATTATAATCATTAATTTGTCTACCTGGTTTGTGATCTATAAAGCAAAGCCAGGTAGACTTTTTTTGTTACACTGTTGTTCTGGATCCTGGGTGATTTCATGTAAGTTTTAAATAAAAAATATTTGTCAGGCGAGTGGGTCAGCAGTTGCCAGACCATTAACCGAATCTCCATTAACAATCATCTTACCAAACATATTTAAAAACAAATTTGGAAGTTCGAAATAGTTAATCGTATATTTGCGATATAAGATTAATAGTATGGCGATTCATAAAAAAGAAGCTTTCACACAAAAGGAACAGGACCTGGCAGAATTTGCCAAAGCAATTGCTCATCCGGCCCGTATTGCAATTTTAAAAGTATTGGCACAGCACAATGAATGTATCTGTGGCGAGATAGTAGAGATACTTCCACTCGCTCAATCTACCGTATCGCAACATTTAAAAGAATTAAAAAATGCAGGGTTGATCGATGGTAGTGTTGATGGCCCAAGAAGCTGTTATTGTATCAACTGGAAAGCTTTTGAAAAATTCAATACTGAGTTTAATTTATTATTCAACAACCTGAAAATTAAAAATGAGAAAGCTTGTTGTTAACGTCTCTCCATATCCCACATTAATCAATATTATCAAAACAAAATAGTAAAGCCATGAACCACGATTCACAATTAAAAGAATTGGTAAAAGAAAAATATAGCAGCATTGCTGCGCAAACCAAAGAGCAGAATGCAAGTTCGTGCTGCGGCGCTACATCAGCCTGCTGTGGCGATGATGTTTACAACATTATGGCCGATGATTATACAAAGCTGGAAGGATACAATCCCGATGCGGATCTTGGTCTTGGTTGTGGCCTGCCAACCGAATTTGCACGCATCAAAGAAGGCGATACAGTGGTAGATCTGGGCAGTGGCGCAGGTAATGACTGCTTTGTAGCCCGCCGGTTTGTTGGGCCTGCAGGGAAGGTAATTGGTATAGATTTTACCGATGCAATGATTGAAAGAGCAAGAGAGAATGCAGAAAATCTGAACCTGAACAACGTTGAATTTCGTCACGGTGATATTGAGAAAATACCGCTCACCAATAATATTGCAAATGTGATCGTAAGCAATTGCGTATTAAATCTTGTTCCGGATAAGCAACAGGTTTTTAGTGAGATATACCGGGTATTAAAACCTGGCGGGCATTTCTCCATTTCAGATATCGTGTTGGACGGACCATTACCGCAGCGCTGGAAAGAAGTCGCAGAACTATATGCAGGCTGCATTTCGGGAGCCATCCAAAAACAGGTGTACCTGGAACTGATAGAAACTGCCGGGTTTAAAAACATCACTTTGCAAAAAGATAAACCCATCCTGATCCCGGATAATATTTTGGCTGAATATCTAACCCCTGAAGAGGTCAGTGATTATAAGAACAGCAATACCAAAATAACCAGTATCACGGTTTACGCCGAAAAGCCTTCCAAAGATGAACGGAATTGTTGTGAGCCAGGTAACGCCTGTTGCTAAAATACCATTACACTACTGAGCAATTTTTACAAGAGAAAACATCCCCTTATAGAATGATAAAAAAGAAACTGCTTTTTGTATGTGTCGAGAATAGCAACCGTTCTCAAATGAGCGAAGCCTTTGCAAGAATATTGGGCGGTGAAAATATAGAAGCGTATAGCGCCGGCAGCAAGCCCAGTGGATTAGTAAATCCAAAGGCAATTGCCGCTATGCGGGAGCTTGGTTATGATCTAGCTACACATCATAGTAAAAGCTTGGAAGCCGTAAAAGTTTTTGCGCCTTTTGATGTGGTCGTAACAATGGGCTGTGGTGATGCCTGTCCATGGATGCCAGCCCTACAATTTATTGATTGGCAAATTCCCGATCCAAAAAATATGGAGCCAAAAGAGTTTAACGAGGTAAGGGATTTTATTAAGGAAAAGGTACAGGAGCTCATTGACGGATTAAAATAAAAAAAGGTTGTTCACCGTGGTAAACAACCTTTCCAAAAAATACAGATATATAATTATTTTCTGCTGCTCAGTTTGGAGAGCAGGCGTAAGATTTCAAGATACAACCAAACAATGGTTACCATCAAACCAAATGCTCCATACCATTCCATATATTTAGGAGCGCCCGCTGCAGCGCCTTGTTCTATCATGTCAAAATCCATGATCAGGTTAAGGGCGGCAATCGCAACCACCACTAAAGAAAAGCCTATTCCGAAAGTGGAGCCTTCGTGAAGAAATGCCATTTCAATCCCAACCATTCTCAACACCATTGATATTAAATAGAATACGGCAATACCGGCAGTTGCAGTAAAAATGATCGCTTTAAACTTTTGCGTTGCCTGAATGATTTTGAAGCTGTACAACAAATACATTGCTATCACCGTACCGAATGTAAGTCCCACCGCATTCATGATGATACCAGGCGCCTTCACTGCAAAGGCATCATTATAATAAGCAGAAACAGCGCCTAAAAATAATCCCTCAAGCAAGGCATAGAGCGGTGCAAGATAAGGCGACCATTCTTTCTTAAACATGATTACCAGCGCAACTACAAGACCGCCAAGTGCACCGATCCATATCAATGGTTGTACGTCTACGTTTCGTGCAAATTCGTTCCATGAATAGTAAGCCGTTCCCATTACCATGAGGAACATAAATCCGAATTTATTGAGCGTTCCTCTAACGGTCATTGCATTGCTATAGTCGAAGCCTGTTGTATTTCTGAAAGCTTTTTCGGAAACGGCCGGGTTTCCTGATTTAAATAAGTCCATTATTATTTTTTTATGTTATGAATATATTTTTTTATTTATCGGCTAAGAAAAGAATTCTCATTGGCTGTATTCTTATCTTCCCAAACTATAATTGCAATGATACAGATTTCTATGGCAACTCTATAATATTGCAGTAAGGAACAAAGCTATGTTAGCCTTTGCTAAGATTACCAGCTTTTAAACAAATTTAACTGCCAACTGGTTCAGATGAAAACGATATAATAAGCGCAATTAGTATGTAATCCTTCCCGTGCCACACAATATGTTTATAGCCTTTTAAGTTAGCTAAATAAAGCTGTTAAAGCGGCTTAAAAAATAAAAATCATAGTAACTTGTGCTAATTTTAAATTTATGACCAGACAAGACCAGGTATTACAGGAAGTAGTAATAAAATTTGCCGGAGATAGCGGCGACGGAATGCAGTTAACAGGGAGCCAGTTTACCAATAATACAGCGCTTTTAGGAATCGACCTGGCGACTTTCCCGGATTTTCCGGCAGAGATCAGGGCCCCGATCGGTACGCTGCCTGGAGTAAGCGGTTATCAATTACGTTTTAGCAGTGACAGGATCTATACACCCGGCGATGCCTGTGATGTATTGGTGGCAATGAATGCCGCCGCGTTGAAAGTAAATTTGAAAGGCCTGAAAGCAGGTGGTGTTATCATCGCCAATATAGAAGGTTTTGATGCGAAAAATTTAAGACTGGCAAATTATCCTGACGGTGTAAATCCGCTTGAAGATAGCAGCCTCGATTCATACCAGTTGATCAAGATAGATGTTACCAAGATGACCCGGGAGGCGCTGAAAGATTTTACAATGGGTACCAAAGAAAAGGATCGGGCTAAAAATATGTTTGTGCTCGGTTTTCTTTATTGGATGTACAACCGGGAGATGGATAATACCATTGCCTTTATCAAAGAAAAATTTGGCAAAAAGCAGGAAATATTTGAAAGTAATATCAAAGCGTTGCAAGCAGGTTATAACTATGGGGATACCACTGAAACCTTTGCAACAAGGTACACGGTACAAAAGGCAAAGATGGACCCGGGTGTATATCGTTCCATTATGGGCAACCAGGCATTGTCTTATGGCCTCATTGCCGCTTCTCAAAAGAGTGGACTGCAATTATTTTTGGGCAGCTATCCCATTACTCCTGCCAGTGATATTTTACATGAGCTAAGTAAGTATAAAAATTTTGGAATTAAAACTTTTCAGGCAGAGGATGAGATCGCTGCTATTACCACATCTATTGGCGCTAGTTATGGAGGAAGCCTTGGGGTAACTACTACCAGCGGACCAGGCATGGCGTTAAAAGCCGAAGCAATGGGTTTAGCGGTGATGTTGGAAATCCCACTAATCATTATAAATGTACAAAGAGGCGGGCCGAGTACAGGTTTGCCTACTAAAACAGAGCAAAGTGACCTGATGCAGGCTTATTATGGGCGCAATGGTGAATGCCCAATGCCGGTGATTTCAGCGTCCACACCGAGCGATTGTTTTAATGCGATCTACGAGGCAGTACGAATTAGTGTACAGCACATGACCCCGGTTATTTTTTTAAGTGATGGATATATAGCAAATGGTGCGGAGCCATGGAAATTTCCTACTTCGGCTGAACTTGCAGAGATCAAAGTTTCTTTTGCTTCACAGAATATCGCTTCGGATATGGATGTAAATGGAAAATTTCAGCCCTATAAACGTGATGAAAGACTTGTTCGTCCCTGGGCTATTCCTGGCACCAAAGGACTTGAGCACCGGGTGGGCGGTTTGGAAAAACAGGACGTAACTGGTAATATCAGTTATGATACGGATAACCACCAGCACATGGTGAAAACGAGGCAAAAGAAGGTAGACCTGATTGCTAACTATATCCCGGAACAAAAACTGGATAGTGGTTCCGATAAAGGCAAAGTACTTGTTCTTGGCTGGGGTAGCACTTATGGCGCTATAAAAAGCGCTTGCAAGGATCTGCAAACGGAAGGCCATGAAGTATCGCATGCACATTTGCGTTATATACGTCCGTTCCCTAAAAATTTAGGTGATATGCTCAAAAACTTTGATCATGTATTAGTTCCTGAGATCAACAATGGTCAGTTGGTGAGGATCATCAGGGATGTGTATTTTGTAGATGCCAAACCTTATAATAAAATAATGGGTATACCTATCACTAAGGGTGAGTTAATAGACGAGATCAGGAAATTACTGTAGCAGCTAATTTCCCAAATCATAAAAAAGGTTCAGCATAAAACTGAACCTTTTTTAATGCGTATAAAAGAATAAAATTAAAAGCGGATAGGTCCTGTACGTCTTATCTTCTCTCTGCCGAAAGTGAGACCGACTTTAAGGTTACAGGTAAAATAAGAATCTTTATTATTTGGATTTCCCCTGAGCTGTCCTCCACTTGGATTGATGGGATATTCAGGATTCGTTTTACTTCTGCGATCATTCAACGCCTGGGCATTACTTAAGTCGATACCGCTAAAATAATTTGCAAACAAGTTTGGATTGATATACCTCGTACTCAGGTCATCGAGATAATCAGTCTTTAGTATGCGATCAAGAATTTCAAACCGGATATTGATTTCAGGAGTGAGCTCGTACTTTGCGCCAATTCCTAACGAAAAGTTCATCTGGCCTAACTTATATGGCTTTCTGTTGGGGTATTCCTTAAAGCCCTGCCCTTCAGTACTCAGCGGCTGTAGATCGATCCAGTTTTGATTAAGCTTTGCCTGTGGATTAAAAGAAAAATAGCCCATACCCGCAGCAAGGTAGGGAGAGAACCTGGGAGGTTCATCATCCCTGGTTAACCAGTTGATGAAAATAAATAATGGATGAAATTCGGCTACGAGCGCTACTTCATTGATCTTGCTTTTGAATTGCAAACTGCGTTCGTAACGCCCTTCCGAAACGGATTTCAAGGAAATACTATCGTAAGCCTTTACAGTTCCGAACGTGCCTTCCAATCTCACACCCACTGCATATTTGTAAAGCATGCTCACATATATGCTTCCGTTTAATCGGTTGTTACCAAAGGTGAGATCTTTTAGAAACGGCCGGCCATTCCCTCGTTTCCTGCCTATATCAGTCAGGCAGTTCATAATACCTATAGAACCGCCAACCTCAAACATTACAGGCGTGTCATAATAATCATTATCGTAAAAATAAAACTGCGCAGTTGCTTTATGTATCCCGGTAAAAAGTAGTCCTATTATTGCTACAATAATCCCTAATTTTTTCATGCAATAAAAAGTATCCTTTAGTAATTTAAATTTTATCCCCCGAAACATCCAATCCTGGCAGGCGCCAGTCTACAAATTAAACGATTATTTCTCAATAATATTCGAAGTTTTCACGTACCTGGCGTAAAATTTACAGGCATCCTTTATCCCACATTCGCTGCATTTGGGGCTTCTTGCAGTGCAAACGTACCTTCCATGAAGTATCAGCCAGTGGTGGGCTATATGTATATATTCTTTCGGAATAAAACGGATCAATTGCAGCTCGGCAGCTAAAGGTGTTTTGGCATTAATGGTAAGGCCAACTCTTGCACTCACCCGGAACACATGCGTATCTACTGCCATATTTGGCTGTTTATCGATCACCGAAGTTATTACATTGGCAGTCTTTCTCCCCACACCCGGTAAGGTCATTAACTCATCCACGTTAAGCGGTATTTGGCCATGATATTTTTCCATGACCATATTGGCCATGCCTATCAAATGTTTTGTTTTGTTATTAGGGTAGGAGATGCTTTTGATAAGCGGAAACAATTCATCAAACGTTGCCTCACTAAGACTTTGTGCGTCAGGGTACTTTTCAAATATGGCCGGCGTAGTAAGATTGACCCGCTTGTCAGTGCACTGAGCAGACAGGATCACAGAGACTAATAATTGAAAAGGGCTGTCAAATATTAACTCGGTTTCAGCAATGGGTACATGCGTTGAAAAATAATCAATTACATACTGATAACGCTCGGTTCTCGTCATAAAAAATTCGTCCCGCTTAAAGGCAGGACGAAAATACATTAAATACCGAAGGGGGGGTTAAACTTCTGCCGAATGCGTTTTAAGCGAGTTTTCAGCATACTTTAAAATATTGTCTACTGCAACCTTTCGAGGCGAAAGAAAGATTTTTTCAAGGCCTTTGGCAGCCGAGCTGATAACTTCAAACGTTTCGCGGAGATTCCAGTCTGCTTCAAGTGCAGCCTTTATTTGGGCTGTCTTTTCGGGGGAAGATTCATGATACAGAAACTGTACAAGATCATCCTGGGTAAAACTTTGCATAGGCAATTTTGGTTGCTTGTTAAAAATAAAATTCAAATCCTACATTATAAACGACCTAAGGGGTTGATTATTGCCCCTATATGTGAATTATTTGTTAGCATCGGCTGAGGACAAAATGAATAAATCTTCATTGTCCTTTTTCATCATGTAATTTTCCCGTGCATATTTTTCAATAGTTTGGGCATTTGTTTTTAACTGGCCAAGTTCCCCCCGGGTTTCTTTTATCATGCCACTCAAACGTTCGTCACTTTTTTGCAGTTCATTGAACCCCGCTTTTCGACGAAATTCGTTGATCAGATCCTTTGGGTCAAAGAAAAGCATCCATACAAGAAAGAATGCTCCGGTGAGCAGATATTTGTTTTTAGCCCAGGATGGAATGCGATGTAGAAGGCTCATTGTTATTTGTTTGTAGTTTTTCGTTTACGGTTTTCGGTTGATGGTTCGATAACTGTGCTGTTTATTTGCCAATACTGCGGTTCAAGATTGATAATTAATGGTCATAAAAAAAATCAATGAATCATTCCCAGGAACTCAAAACCGAAAACCGAAAACATCAAACTTTCACCCTACTTCCCAAATTTAATCTTTCCCTTTGGATATATTGCGCTGTCTCCCAGCATTTCTTCTATTCTTATTAGCTGGTTATATTTTGCTATACGATCCGTTCTGCTCGCTGAACCGGTCTTTATTTGACCGCAATTCAATGCAACCGCCAGGTCGGCAATGGTAGTGTCTTCTGTTTCACCGCTGCGGTGACTCATAATAGTATTGTACCCGTTTTGCTGTGCCATCGAAACTGCATTAATAGTTTCAGTAAGTGTGCCGATCTGGTTTACTTTAACCAATAGCCCATTTGCTATACCTTCATTGATACCTCTTTCCAAACGCTCTACGTTGGTAACAAACAGATCATCTCCTACTAACTGGCACTTGGTTCCTACGGATTCAGTCAGCATCTTCCATCCTTTCCAGTCGTCTTCCGCCATGCCATCTTCAATAGAACAAATAGGATATTGCTTTACCCAACTGGTCCAGTAAGCAACCAATTGTTCGCTCGTCATTTTCTTGCCATCACTTTTATGGAAAATATATTTTTTCTCTTTTGCATTCCACAGTTCACTGTTTGCCGCATCCATTGCGATCATTATTTGGCTGCCGGTTTTATAACCCGCCACCTGAATCGCCGTCAATACTGTTTCAATTGCTTCTTCGTTGCTTTGAATATTTGGGGCAAAGCCACCTTCGTCACCCACATTTGTACTAAAACCTTTTTTCTTCAACACTCCCTTTAATGCGTGAAAAATATCCACCCCCCATTGCAACCCTTCACTAAAGGAAGAAGCTCCTATCGGCATTACCATGAATTCCTGGAAATCTATTTTATTATCAGCGTGCGCTCCACCGTTAAGGATATTCATCATTGGTATAGGAACTACTCGTGCATTGGTACCGCCGATATAACGATATAAGGGCAAGTTTGCTTCCAGTGCAGCAGCTTTGGCTACAGCAAGGCTTACTGCAAGTATGGCGTTTGCACCCAGTTTACTTTTATTTGGCGTACCATCAAGCGATATCATCATTGCATCAATACCTGTTTGATCCGCTATATCCCATCCAAGCAAATTTTCAGCAATAACTCCATTTACATTTTTTACTGCTTTAAGAACGCCTTTGCCACCATACAACTTTTTATTGTTGTCTCTTAACTCTACTGCTTCATGTATTCCAGTACTGGCGCCACTTGGCACGGCTGCACGGCCTAAATGCTCGTTCTCTGTTAGTACGTCTACTTCTACTGTTGGATTGCCACGGCTATCCAGGATCTGGCGGGCATAAATGCTTGCGATGTAACTCATGATTGGTGTTTTGTTGTAAATTTTAATTGTTATTTGTGCCCGAGGTTAAGCTTCGGAATATCTCTTCCAAACTATTATTTTCACTTTGCAAAGAAACAATGTTCAGGTTGTTTTTCAAACTCAATTCTAATAACTGCTTTCTCACATCATCGGGATTACCTGTTTGTAACTGGTATCCTGTATCATTTATTTGAGTTACTCCGTTCACATTTCTTAAACTTTCCAGGGTCTCTTTTTTTACAGCTTCTTTAAAAGTGACCATTACTACATGCTGACCATTATTGTTCTTTCGCAGGTTGCTTAATTGATCGTTTGCTACAATCACTCCTTTATTGATGATGATCACACGGTCGCAAATCGCTTCAACTTCCTGCAATATGTGAGAAGAAAATAAAACCGTTTTATTTTTCCCAAGCTTCTTAATCACTTCTCTTATTTCAACGATCTGGTTGGGATCAAGACCTGAAGTAGGTTCATCCAATATCAACACTTCCGGATCATGTATCAGCGCAGCAGCCAGGCCTACCCGTTGTTTATACCCTTTACTTAACTGCCCGATCTTTTTATTCGCTTCAACCGTAAGGCCCGTTGTTTCAATCACTTTATTGATAGCTTCCTTCTTATCTTTTGTGCCGTGGATGTTTGCGATGAATTCGAGGTATTCCCGAACATACATGTCGTAATAAAGCGGGTTTGCTTCGGGTAGATAACCTATTTTCTTTTTGGTATCTAAAGAGTTCGGTTGAACAACAATGCCGGATACTTCCGCAGAACCTGCATCTGCCAGCAGGTAACCGGTGATCATTTTCATTGTAGTGCTTTTGCCTGCACCATTCGGACCTAAAAAACCAACGATCTCTCCCTTGTTAACAGAAAAAGAAATATCGTTTACCGCTTTTTGAGTGCCATATAATTTGGTGAGTTTACGAACTACAATGGACATGAGAAAGTTTGTATTGCAAAAATAAAAAACGCCCGGTTAAAAACCGGACGTTTATAGTATCGTTAGTTATTTTTTTCCTCTCTTGTTTCAGGATTTTGATTGGGCTTATTAGGTTGATTGCCCCTGTTTTGAGGTGGCTTTTGTTGTTGCCTGTTTGATTGATTCGGTCTTTGATCCCCTTGCCTGTTCTGTTGTCCACGTTGTTGATTTTGACCATCCCTTCCCTGTGGGCGCTGGCCCTGGCCTTCACGGTTTTGAGGTGGGCGTTGCTGCCCTTGCCCACCGCGGTTTTGAGGCGGACGTTGCTGTTGCTTATTTTGCTGACCTTCGCCCTGTGGCACCTGGCCTCTTTGTTCATTCCCACCGGGCCGGCCCTGCTGCCTTCCCTGGCCCCCTTGTTGTCTTCCCTGGTCTTGCTGGCCTCTTTCGTTATCCCTTCTTTTACGACTGGTCTTTTC
Source organism: Ferruginibacter sp. (assembly GCA_039922055.1). Classification (GTDB taxonomy): domain Bacteria; phylum Bacteroidota; class Bacteroidia; order Chitinophagales; family Chitinophagaceae; genus Ferruginibacter. The sequence continues at coordinate 47,135 of JBDSAP010000259.1, read as the reverse complement.
TAAACTCTTCAGGCTTATTTGTCCTACCACATCTACGTAAGTAGGCTCAATCTCTATAGGCTTTTTGCTTACCACTTCCACTGCTTCCAATTCCTCAGGTTTAATTCCCTGCCTGTTAAGCGATTTTATCTTTTGTACACGCTCAATAGTAAGCGGGTATTGTTTAGTACTCTCCGGCAGTGTGTACCACATCAGGTTGCGGAAAATATCTTTTTTGACCAGGAACGCACGGCTCCTCGCTACTTCAATCATATCGCAATCGTCCGGGAAATTTTGCAGCGCATCCAAATAAGTATCTAACTCGTAGTTCAAACAGCATTTTAGCCGGCCACATTGACCACTTAGTTTGGTTTGATTAATGCTTAAATTTTGGTAACGGGCAGCATTAGTATTCACACTTTTAAAATCTGTGAGCCAGGTACTACAGCAAAGCTCACGGCCGCAACTTCCTATTCCACCTACCTTGCCAGCTTCCTGCCGGGCGCCAATCTGTTTCATTTCCACTTTTACCCTGAACTCGCCAGCGTAAATCTTTATGAGTTCCCTGAAATCTACCCTATCATCTGCTATGTAAAAAAAAGTTGCCTTACGACCGTCAGCCTGTATCTCTACTTCTGCCACCTTCATATCCAGGTTAAGCTGTTTTGCAATAGCGCGGCTGCGGATCATTACCTCTTTTTCTCTCGCCTTGGTTTCTTTTAATTTGTTAAGATCTGTTTCGTTTGCCCTGCGAAGTATTTTTTTGATATCGGGGCTTTCCTCTTTTATATTGTTTTTCTTTAATTGCAACCGAACCAGTTCACCTGTAAGGTTCACACTTCCCACATCAAATCCGCTGACGCCTTCTACGGCTATCATGTCGCCCTTATCAAAGTAATGTGTAGTTGTATTTTTAAAATAGTCTTTTCTGCTGCCATTGTTGAAGCTCACTTCTATGACCCTGCAACCACTCTCGGGGTCACTGAAAGGAAGATTTGCCAGCCAATCATGCACATTCATCCGGTTGCAACTGCCACTTGCGCAACTGCCATGACTTTGGCAACCGCCCGGCGTGCTACCCGAACCACAACTTCCACATCCCATACTTAAATTAATTAAAGAGTAAATGAAATTCTAACGGAGAAAAAGCTAAGTGAATGGAGAATACAGAAATTCCTGGTGAAAGAATTTTGCAAGGGGAGAGTGATTGTCCCGGCTATATTTCGAAGTTCAACTTCGGTGGCGTCGCACTCTTGTACTTTTTCAGCTCTGGGGAACTGTTTAAGCATTGTTATAATTTATACAACTGTTACTAAACGAAGCGGAGGCCGTTCAATAAAGGTATTCAGTATAAGTGAGTGACACAACGATGTTCAATATAGCGGAGAAAGATCGTTCCAAAAAAAGAATCAAACTCCCAACTCCAGGCCCGTGGCCTTTTCCTCAATTGACCAAAATTAGCGAATTGTTGTTAATAATGTGATACAACCTGATTGACAGGGCGTGGAAGAGCATTTTGCCGTTGGCATTACGTTCAATATAGTAGCTGGCCTTGTCCAGTTCGTTAATGATGGCTTCCATTTGGTTCACATTACACAACTTATTTAGCCTCGATGCAAAATCTTTTTCACTGCCGGGCAAGGGTAGATCGTCCGATATTTCGGCGGGTAAAACGCTCATTCGTACTGCCTGTTCCAGCAAGTGTGTGAAATACTTTAGAAATTGTTTTTGTTTTTCCCGGCCCTGCTTGCTCATATCTTCTATCCATTTTACCTGTCCCTGGAGGTTCTTCCTGGCTATCAGGTTTAGCCATTCTCTTAAGGTAACCAACCAATCATCTTCTACATGCTGTAGCAATTGCAACGCTTCCCGGTAATTACCTTCGCTCAACGCCGCGATCTGCTGGGCTTTTTCTATCGGCACACCCGCTCGAAGTTCTAAAGCTGCCTCTACCTCCAAATTAGTTAAAGAAGGGATTTTAACCAGTTGAGTACGGGACAAAATAGTGGGTAAAACAAGGGCGTCATTTTCGGCCACCAGTAAAAACAATGTTTGAGCTGGTGGCTCCTCGATCAGTTTTAAGAGCTTATTACCATTTTTGGTAAGGTACTCAGGCATCCATATTATTAAAACCTTGTATTCACTTTCGAAACTTTTCAGACTAAGCTTACGGGTAATATCATTGCATTCTTCAGCGGTAATATTCCCTTGCTTATTTTCGGCGCCTATAAATTGCAGCCAATCATACACATTGCCATAAGGATGCAGTGAAGCAAATTCCCGCCAATTGGTGACATAATCGGTACTAATTGGTTTATCTCCTGATTTTTTTGGAATAACCGGGTAAGAAAAATGTATATCCGGGTGAACAAGCTGGTTAGCTTTTACGCAGGAGGCGCACACGCCACAGGCATCTTTCAATGCTGTTGTTTCCTCAGCAGGCTCGGTGTCGCCGAATAACGAGGCTTCTGCATTCGTCTTTCCCCTGCCGTTAACTTTTTCGCAAACCACATATTGGGCAAATGCCATCGCCAATGGTAAAGCGCCGGCCCCTTCTTTACCGAGGAACAGCAACGCATGGCTTAGCCGGTTATGCTGCACCATTTGCACCAACTGCGCCTTCGTTTCTTTCTGACCTATTATTTTTTCAAATTGCACAGCGCAAAGTAAAATAAAAAAAGCGTCCGTAGTAAATGTAGTTGCAAAAGCAGGAACAATCATTACCAGAAACAATAAAGCCTGCCCTGATGGCAGACTTTACTGTATTAATATCGAAACTCATTTTATATGGGTAAATTACTTCCCTGCAATTTTTAGGTGCAGTTAATTAACCTATAACTTACTGGTAAGCTCATCGCTCATTGGAGTAACCTTGCTATCAAATTTTGTGATAAGATTTCCTTTTTCATCCAATAAGAATTTGTTGAAATTCCATTTTATTTCAGCGTCAAGTACACCATTCTCACTTTTACTGCAAAGCCATTTATAGATGGGTGCAGTATCATCCCCTTTTACAGATATTTTGGCAGCCATTGGAAAAGTAACCCCATAATTTTTTTTGCAGAACTCTTTTATCTGTGCATTGGAACCAGGCTCCTGTCCGCCAAAGTTGTTTGCAGGAAAGCCAACGATCACCAGCTTATCCTGGTACTTTTTATACAGGGCTTCCAGTCCCTCGTACTGTTTGGTATAACCACACTCCGAGGCTGTATTTACTATTAGTATTTTTTTTCCTTTGAAAGAAGAAAAGTCAATAGTACCCCCGTCCAGCGACTCTACTTTAAAATCATAGATGGATTGGGCAATTTGCTTTGCAGGTGTTACTTCATTTTTTTCAACTGCCGGATTACTTTGATTCATACAGGCTATTACTGCTACCCCGGCAATAAGTGATTTAATGATCATGTTATTTCAATTTTATTATGATGTAAATGTTTCTATTTTTAGTTTATTGTTTCTCATAAGCACCAAGATCGGGTAGCCCGATATTACGGGGCTGATCATCCAGGTCTTTCGCAAATGCCGTACCTATTCCTTTATTTATCCCCGGTGCCCCAATATTTTTCGTGATGCGAAAATCGAAATAATGTTTGGTAACATCAATGCTGTCAAACAATGGATCCGCGTTTTTGAGAATAGTGTTAAAAGTACTGTTCGCAGGATCTGCCACTGCCTTGTAAAGGCAATGATCAAAGGTAACCGTAAAACTTGTTGCACCCTGTTTATTTACGCTCACTTCATTGTCTACACTTGCTTCTTCGCCCCAAAATATGCAATTGCGAAAGGTTGCACTGAGATCTGCCGTGATGGTACTACCATTTTGCGAAGCATAATTACTGACGGTTAAAACGGGATTTTTGTGATTGATATAAGAGCTGTATGCTGCCACTGTACAGTTCGTCAAAGTATAATTACCTCCATAAATAAATTGTACATTTTTACCACAATTACTTATTAAACTGTTATTGGCTTGCAAACTGCTGTTAACACCATATATACCTACATCATAAGCATTGTCAATAATGCATTGCTGCAGCACCACCTTTGGGTTGGCATTGCTCGAAGGCTTTTCTGCAACAATTGCCTGGTAAGCATTTTTTACGGTAGTAAATTTCAGCACATTATCGTAGCTACTACCACGGAAATAAATGCCCGGCCACGACGCCGGAAAACTTTTATAGTCTTCATCAAGCCGATCACCGGCAAATACAACCTGTTCCTGTTTAGTGCCATTGGTGATCAGGGAACCGTCAATAACGATCGGTGCATCTGCGTGTGAATATATTTTGCAGCCTTGCTGTATGGTAAGTGTAGCGCCGGTATCTACCACCAGGCTGCCGAGAATAACGTAGGGCAGGTTATTGGTCCAGGTGACATTGCCCCTGATTACTTTATTTCGTAAAAAATTGGCATTTTGGCCAAACGCCTCCAGTTGTATAACACGGCTGTTTCCATTATACAATATTTGTATGCTATCCTTAATTATAAAAGGTAAGTTGGCGGCATTGGGATTTATATTAACGGTTACAAAAACGTAGATGCTGTCTTCTGCGGCGATCTCGATATTGTTGATCTCGGGGGCCGCGTAACCATTAATATTGATCTTAAAAGCAGAAGTTGGCCCACCCATTAGTTTCACTTTGCTTAGCAACAGTTTTTGATTATTGACATTGCTAATCTTAAAAGATTGTGTAATGGACCCGATGCTGGTGAAAACTGTATCGTACTTCAGGCTATCTACACTGGTATCGATCATCGCATCGCCGGTTGTAATAAAAGTATCTTTTTTGCAGGAAGTAATTAAAAGGCAAAAGGCGATTGGCAAAAGACAATATGTAAAACGACGCACGAAAAGAAAAGACACTGCCTTGTTCATTGCTCAAATTTAAAGTTATTTTATTAATAGAAAACAGGCACGGCATTGCAGCACTACTTGGTTGCCATAGATAAGGTGGCAATGCTCAACCGGGCGCCTTTGATATTTACTATGACACTGCCACAGGCCTCAAGGGTTGCACCGGTTGTTATCACATCATCTACCAATAAAATATTTTTTCCTTCAAGACTGCCGGCATTATTCACCATAAAACTTCCTGCAACATTTTCCCAGCGTTCGGTACGGTGCTTTTTAGTTTGAGTTTCGGTAAACCGGCGGCGTGCAATATTATTTAAAAGGACCGGCACATTCATTACCGATGACATACCCTGGCAAATAACTGCTGCCTGGTTGTAGCCTCTCTTTCTTTCCTTATCAGGATACAAAGGCAATGGTACGAGCCAATCAATATTATTGAAACGGTTACTATCCATGAGGCTGTTGCCTGTTAATTCTCCTAAATAAACTCCGATCTGTTGGTTGCTCTTATATTTAAGCTGGTGAATGAGGTGCTGAATGAGCGACTCTTTGGCGAAATAAAATTCGCTGTGCGCTGCGGTAACAGGCAATCTTCCCCAAAGCAATTTTTCGATCGGGTTATTTGGGTAGTGCGCATATCGTGTATGCGGCAGATGGGTAATGCATTTTAAACAAAGCAAATTATCAGGAGGCAAAATATCTGTACCGCAGCCGGTACATACATGAGGATAAAAAAGATGCAGGGTATCTGTAAAAAGATTTTTGATAAAGGGTATCATCGCTGGCGGATTGTACCCTACAAGTTAAAACAAATACTGGTAAACTTCTTCCACTTTTGCCAGCGGCACTATTTCAATATTAAATTTTAGTTTGCCAAATGATTTTGTATTGTACTTGCTTACAATAATTTTTTCAAAGCCCAGTTTTTCAGCTTCCACTATGCGTTGCTCGATCCTGTTCACTGCTCTTATCTCGCCGCTTAGGCCAACTTCCCCGGCAAAACAAAAATGCTGTTTGATGGGCAGGTCTTCATAACTGCTTAATAAAGCACAAACAATTGCAAGATCAATAGAAGGGTCTTCTATTTTTAAGCCGCCGGCTATATTTACAAAAACGTCTTTTACTCCAAAATGAAATCCACCACGCTTTTCAAGTACTGCCAACAGCAACTGAAGCCGTCGTAGATCGAAACCGCTTACTGTGCGTTGCGGCGTGCCATATACGCTTTGTGTTACCAATGCCTGACCTTCTATCAGGAGTGGGCGCAAGCCTTCTATTGTAGCAGCAATTGCAATTCCGCTTAGCTGCTCTTCCTTTTGAGTGATCAATATTTCCGAAGGATTATTAACCGCTCTCATTCCTTCACCGGTCATTTCGTAAATGCCCAATTCAGAAGTAGAGCCAAAACGATTTTTAAGGGTTCTTAAAATGCGGTATGCATAATGCCTGTCGCCTTCAAATTGAAGCACCGTATCTACCATGTGCTCTAATATTTTTGGACCGGCTATGCTTCCATCCTTGGTGATATGCCCGATCAAAAATACCGGGGTGTTGGTTTCTTTTGCATAGCGTTGCAACTCTGCGGCGCACTCCCTTATCTGGCTCACACTTCCTGGACCACTTTCTACAAATGGGGATTGCAAGGTTTGTATGGAGTCAACGATAACCAGTTGTGGCTTCAGTTTTTTTATCTCCTGGAAAATGGTTTGGGTATTCGTTTCGGTAAGTAAATAAAATGAATCGCTTTTAACGCCCACACGATCGGCCCGCATTTTAATTTGCTGTTCGCTTTCTTCGCCGCTGATGTATAACGTAACCACATTGCGTGCCTGCAACCCGATCTGCAAAAATAAAGTTGATTTACCAATGCCCGGTTCACCGGCCACCAGCACAATACTGCCCAAAACAATGCCGCCGCCTAATACCCTGTTTAATTCCGTATCAGGGGTAATGATCCTTTTTTCTTCTGCACTGCTAACATCGTTGATCGATATGGTTTTTAACTTTCCAATGCCATTATATTCTTTCCATTCATTGTTCTCTTTCTTATCGTTGCCCTTTACGATCACTTCTTCAACCATGGTATTCCATTCATTACACGAAGGACATTTACCAACCCACTTTGTGCTTTCATACCCGCAATTCTGACAAAAAAATGATGACCTTGTTTTACTCATCTGTAAATGTAAAGAGGAAAATTTTGAAAACGTAAATGGCAAATAAGGAATGAAGAGTACCGGTTAGCTAAAACAAAAATTATTTCAGTCGATGATTTTGAAGATCACTCCATTCATACAAAAAATAAGGAGAGAGAAAATAAACTGAAGGCAGAATGGATAAATCTTCAGTTATTACAAAGTAAAAGGGTCAGCATTTCTGCCAACCCTTTGTACTTACTAACCCATTAAATTCTATTGCTAAATTACAAATTGCCCCCACATAAAAAAATATATTTTTTTGGATGTTGATAAGTTTCTGGCAAAAAGACCTATGGAAGATCGAGATAAATCATGTTTATACACCATTTATTATCAATTGATTATGCGTATTTTTAAATTCCATTTTCAACCTTATTACAAGCAAAAAAATAAAAATTAAACAATAATTTAATTTGGTTTATAAAATAAACCACTTTATGTTTGTGCCTTATTTATTAGTTATGAAACACTTCATTATCACCGCTTTAATGATGAGCTTTTTTGCGATAAACGCACAAGTGAAAATTTCTGGTCATATTACGGATAATAAAAATAAATTTATCCGGGGCGCTAGTATTGTTCTTAAAAACACCTATGATGGCGCTACCTCGGATTCTACCGGGAACTATTCTTTTGTGACCGAAGAAAAAGGACCACAACAAATAGAAGTAACTATTTCAGGTTATAACTCTGCATTACAAAACATTGTTATAGGTGCAGAACCGATCAACCTCAATATCAGTTTAAAAGAACAAATTACCGAGCTAAAGGCGGTGGTAATCTCCGCAGGATCTTTTGAGGCAAGCGATAAGAATAAGGGAGCGGTCCTCAATTCACTTGACATTGTAACTACTCCAAGTGCCAATGGTGATATAACAAGCGCTTTAAAATCTTTGCCCGGTACCCAGCAAGTGGGTGAAAGTGAAGGACTTTTTGTGAGGGGCGGCACCGCAACCGAAAGCAAGATCTATATTGATGGCAACCTGGTGAACAACTTTTTTTACAGCAGTACGCCGGGCATTGCCACGAGAGGGCGCTTTAACCCATTTTTATTTAAAGGAACGGTTTTCAGTACAGGTGGTTACTCGGCTTTATACGGCCAGACGCTTTCATCTGCATTGATATTGGAAAGTACCGACCTGCCTGATAGGACCGAAGCTGATCTTTCGGTATCGGTTATTGGTGTGGGAGGGGGGATTCAACATTTAGCCAAAGATAAAAAGTCGTCATGGGGCGTATCCTACAACTACGTAAACTTGTGGCTTGCGTTTAACGTGATTAAGCAAAAACAGGATTTTTACAAAATTCCTGTTGCCCACCAGGGAGACTTTAATTTCAGGATCAAAACAAAAAGCGGCGGATTTGTAAAATATTATGGCTACCTCAGCAGCAATAAAGTAGGATTTAGAAGCAACGATATCGATTCCCTGGTATTGAAGAATGCATTTGCGCTCGACAATATCAACACTTATCACAATCTTAACTGGAAAGATCGTCTTGGTAATGGATGGAGGATACAAACCGGTTTAAGCTTTAGTACCAATAAAGACGATATCAACAACGAATTGCAGGATGCCACTAACAGGAAAGTAGATATTGCAACTCCTTCATTTTATACCTTTAAAAATTTCGCCCTTGTCAATACTGCGAGATATGCACAGGCAAGATTCGTGTTGGAGAAAAGGCTCAAGGGCTTAACTGCTATCCGCTTTGGCAGCGATTATTTTTATAGCAATGAAAAGACTGTTTATACATTGTATGATAACTCCCGGTTTACAGAAAAAATTGTTGATAATCTATATGCCGCATTCGCGGAAGCAGACATTTACGTGACCAATAGCCTTGCTGCAAAAATTGGATCAAGGGTAGAGCATTCGCAAATAATGGATAAGTGGAATATTGCTCCACGATTATCACTGGCATATAAACTCGCAGACAATGCGCAGGCATCTTTGGCTTATGGTATATTTTACCAGAACCCTGAACGGAGGCTGCTTCCCGGTACCGCAGGAATAGATTATTCCAAAGCAACCCATTACATTTTTCAATACAGCAAGCAAACAAAAGATTATACGTTAAGAGGAGAAGTGTTTTACAAAAAATACGATAACCTGTACAAAACTGCACCTGCAATGGGCGGCCGTGAGATTGCCGCCAACAACAATGGTTATGGCGATGCCAAAGGAATCGAATTTTTCTGGAGAGATAAAAAAACCTTTAAGAATGTAGACTACTGGATATCCTATTCTTACCTGGATACTAAAAGAGATTTCCTGAATTATCCCGCAGCTATTCAGCCTTCTTTCGCTGCAAATCATACTGCTTCATTTATCTTTAAACGGTTTGTACTGCCATGGAAGACAGGCTTTAATATGAGCTACAATTTTGCCACTGGCAGACCTTACTACCGTATTGCCTATGACAATACGCAAAGTAAATACACCATCACCGACCAGGGGAAAACAATCAATTATAATAATCTTAGTTTTAGTGTAAACTACGTGCCAAACCTGGGAAAACAGGGCGCCAAAACATTTGCAGTGTGGGTGCTGGGTATCAATAATGTATTGGGTCAAAAGCAGGTGTACAATTACAATTATAATAATGATGGAAGCCGTAAAGAAGCGGTGACGCCGCCGAGTAAACGGTTTGTCTTCATTGGATGTTTCCTGAGCTTTGGCACAGACAGAACCCAGGATGCCATTAATAATAATTTATAATGCTGCCGAAAGAGTACGAAAAATTGAAAAAACAACAATAAAAAATCAAAATCTATAAAAATGAAAAAGATCAGTCTATCAGTATTAAGCCTTTTATTTTCCCTATTGATTTTTGCACAAAGTGAAAAATATACGGCTGCCATGAAAAAGAACCTGGACGCTCTTGATTCAAGTTTCAAAAATCCGCCGAGCCTGTTATCTGCTGCCAACAATTTTGAGCGCATTGCAACGGCAGAAAAAAATCAGTGGCTGCCCTATTATTATGCGGCATTTTGCCAGGTAAATTATGGCTTTATGGAAACGGATAAATCAAAAGTAGATGCGTACGCTGATAAAGCTACTGCACTGATTGATAAAGCTGACTCCTTATCTCCAAAAAATTCAGAAATATCCTGTTTAAAAAGTATGATCGCAACTTGCCACATGGTGGTTGACCCGATGACACGCTACCAGGAATATGGAAAAGAAAGCAGTGACAACCTCGACGCTGCAATAGCGCAGGATCCTACTAATCCCCGCCCTCATTATTTAAAAGGACAAAGTTTAAGGTACACACCAGAGCAGTTTGGCGGAGGATGCAAAAATGCTTTGCCCGAATTACAACTAGCAATGACGAAATACGAAAGCTTTAAAAAGCCTGGTGAATTAAATCCTGATTGGGGTAAACCACAGGTAGAAACGCTCATAAAGGGCTGCCAGTAAATTCAACTAACATCTCACATCGATTGAATGTTTAAAGAATTAGATCCCATATTACACTCACAATTACGACTGGCAGTAATGAGCCTGCTCATTGCTGTAAAGGAAGCTGAATTTACTTTTTTGCGGGAGAAAACAAATTCTACCGCGGGTAATCTCAGTGTTCAGATCAACAAGTTAAAAGATGCCGGCTATATCGATGTGATAAAGCAATATAAAGACAACTACCCTCAAACTATTTGTAAAATAACTAAAGCCGGTATAGAAGCATTTGAAGTATATGTGCAGGCATTGCATTCTTATGTGAACCCGAGCGGGCAATAAAAAAGCTCCCCGTTTTAAGGAGAGCGATCTTTTGTTGCCTGGTTTAATTATTATTTATTTCCAGAGAAGTAACCTGGAACTGTATGTTTGGTTGTTGGCTGTGAGGCGAACTGTATAAGTTCCTTCATTGAGCGTAAGAAGTTTAGTGATGCCAATGTTGTTGACACCGCTTGAAAGTTTGCTGGTTTGTTGCAGCAGCACTTTGCCGGCTTCATCCAATACCGTTATGATTGCCTCGCCATTTTTAGATGAGTTAAAACGTACCTGCGCTTCGCCAGAGGCACGATTAGACACAATGCTCATCTCCTTATTTTTTCCATTGTCAAATTTAAAAGGAGCTTCGTTCTGTAAGCTGGTACTGAATGCCGGGGCCGTGATGGCCGATAGCGTTGAAAAGAGTGCGAGGGTAAAAGTTATTTTCTTCATACTGCTGATTATAGTGGTTAAATAAATAAGTAAGCTGATTATTCAGATAATTCACAGTATAAATGGAAGGAGTCTTTCGGAAGGATTGAATAAAAATAACTTTCAGAGAAAACTAATGATGAGAGTTATTGTGGTTAGGAGTAGACGTGTGGTAAGCATATCTGGCCGTAAAACTAACAATTTATTTGAGACTGCCAAATTTTATTTAAAATTTCCCTGGCGGCAAAGCGGTTTGTTCATCATTAAACAATTAGTTGTATTATCCGTTTTACCTTTGTTCTAATTCTCTTTCATGGCTTCAATTATCAGGGTTACCCATCTTTCCAAACAATTTAAGGATACCAAAGCTGTAGATGATCTTTCATTTACAGTGAATGAAGGCGATGTTTATGGGTTCCTTGGCCAGAACGGGGCAGGCAAATCCACCACCATCCGAATGCTGCTCACCCTTATTCAACCAACAAGTGGCGAGATCCACATTTTCGACAAAAAATTAAGTACGCATCGCTCCGCCATTCTAAGCCAGGTAGGTGCGGTGATTGAAAAACCTGATCTGTATAAATATCTTTCGGCCTACGACAACCTTTCCATTTTTGCCCGGATGAGCGGAATGAAAGTTACCCGCCAATTACTGATGAAACAATTGCAAATGGTTGGACTGGAAGAAAGGGCTACCAGCAAGGTGAAAACATTCAGCCAGGGTATGAAACAGCGGTTAGGAATTGCGGTAGCATTGATCCATAACCCTGCCCTCATCATCCTGGATGAGCCGGTGAACGGATTGGATCCGCAAGGCATTGCTGATATACGAGACCTGATACTGCGGTTGAGCAATGAAATGGGTAAAACCGTTTTGATCTCCTCCCATCTGCTCAGCGAAATAGAGTTGATTGCAAACAGGATGATCATTATTCACAAAGGAAAAAAAATTGTGGAAGGCAATGTTGCCGAACTGCTCGATCCGGCTCATACCCTGGTAGACATTGAAACGAATAACAATGATGCGGTGAAAGAAAAGTTGAGAACTTCCCATTGGGCACCTTTTTTACAACCCGGAAATTCACTTCAGTTGATGATGAATAGAGAAGAAGTACCGCAACTAATAAATGAACTGGTTGCCATGGAAATACAGGTATACGCTGTCAATTCCAGTCACTCACTGGAGAATTATTTTTTATCCCTTACAACCCAATCCGGCCATGCTGAATTTGTTGCAAATTGAATTGTTTAAAATATCAAGGCGGCCCCGAACTTATATCGCTTTTGCGGCAATAGCTGCTATTGTTTTCATATTCCAGTTTGCATTTAAAGCAGACGGTCAAAGCTACATGGACCTGATGTTGCAAAGTGTGAAAGATACATTTGAATTGGAAAGAGTAAAGGCTATCAATGGATACTTTATGTGTTATATTATTTTAAACACATTGTTGATACAAGTACCTATACTTGTTGCCTTGATCGCTGCTGACTCCATTTCAGGCGAGGCCAATATGGGTACACTGCGTTTGCTGCTCTCCAAACCTATCAGCCGTACCCAACTCATTTTAGTAAAATTTGCAGCGGCTACTATCTTTACCCTTTTGCTCCTGCTTTGGATGGCAATTACATCACTGCTTTTCAGCCTGCTCATATTTGGTGCAGATGATATGCTCATCTTTCGCAGCAAAGGCGATGAGTCTCAGATATTGCTCATTACAAAAGACGATGTGATGTGGCGCTACCTGGCAGCTTTTGCTTATGCCACAGTTGCCCTCACGGTTATTGCTGCGCTGGCATTGTTCCTTTCGATCTTTGCAGAAAATTCTATCGGGCCTATTATAGCTACCGTTTGTATTGTGATTGTATGCACGATTATCTCCAATATCAACGTGCCTATTATTGATAAAAATGTGAAGCCGTTCCTCTTTACTTCGTACCTGGTTGGATGGAAAGGCTTTTTTTATATTGGCACTACGCCTGAAGGCATACCCATAAAAGGGAGTCTTGAAAATTGGCCTGCTATCCGTAAAAGCTTGTTCATATTATTGGCGCATATTTTTATATTGGTAACTGCTTCAGTAATGGTTTTTAGAAAAAGAGATATTGTATCCTAAATGAAAATTTGTATGATGAAGATTGTAAATATCCTGTTGTTTGCTGTGGCAGTACTCTACGTACAAGCAGGTAAAGCGCAGGAAGATGTAACCGCCCTGGTGAAAAAAGTAAGTGATCGTATTGATAAGGTGAATGATTACGAAGCTTCTGGAAAAATGAAGACCAATGTTACTTTTCTAAAGGTGCCGGAATCATCCGTAAAGATCTATTTTAAAAAGCCTAACAAGCTGAAAATAAAGAATGAGAAAGGCATTTCGTTTGTGCCGAAAGGAGCAGTAAGCATTAACCTGAGCAATATTTTAAATGGCAATAAATACAGCATCATCGATGCCGGAACGGACAAGATCGGTAATACTACCGTGAGGGTTGTTAAGCTGTTACCAGAAGATGATAATGGAGAAGTTGTGCTGTCTACTCTATATATTGATGAGAACAATTTAGTAATTAAAAAGGCAAAGACAACAACCAGGGAAAACGGCAGTTATCAGTTGGAGATGACTTACGGAAAGTACATTGCTTATGGTCTTCCCGATAAGATCAACTTTACTTTTAATACAAAAGATTACAAGCTGCCGAAAGGCGTTACGTTTGATTTTGATGATGGCACCACCCAGCCCAAAGTTGCGGCAGATGATGCAAAGAAAAATAAGGGAATGGCGGAGATCATATTTGATTCTTACCGCATTAATAAGGGCGTACCAGATAATATGTTTTAATACCTGCTCAATTATTCAGATTCCTCAGTGATCTTTTCATCGATAGCGTTTGCTACGATCGCCTTGCTAATTTTTTTCAGTGGATTTTTACGCATATCCTCGTACTCCCTGCGTTTGCCAATAATATCGATACAGCGAAAGATGGCTTCCCGAAAAGAGGCTTCATCAGCAAGGCCTTTACCAGCAATATCAAAAGCTACTCCATGATCCGGTGAAGTACGCACACCACTAAGCCCGGCAGTAAAATTGACCCCTTCTCCTAATGCCAAAGATTTAAAAGGTATCAGGCCCTGGTCGTGGTACATAGCAAGCGCTGCATCAAATTTTTCATGATGCCCTCTTGCAAAAAACGCATCTGAACTATACGGGCCAAAACAAAAAATATCTCGTTGCTTTGCTTCTTTAATAGCGGGCTTGATGATCTCATCTTCTTCCTTCCCAATCAGCCCTTCATCTCCTGCATGAGGGTTGAGACCCAATACAGCAATCCTTGGTTTATCAATTCCGAAATCTCTTTTAAGTGACTGGTTCATTATCTGCAACTTGCTCAGAATACTTTCCCGGGTGATATAGCCGGCCACATCTTTTACAGCCACGTGTTCTGTTACTAATGCCACTTTCATATTTTCTGCTACCATAAACATAACTACGTCTGGGGCACCGAATAAATTCTTTAGGTAAGGGGTGTGACCAGTAAAATTGAAAGCTTCTGATTGGGTATTTTTTTTATGGATCGGTGAAGTAACAAGTGCATCAATATGGCCATCCTTAAGAGCCTGAGCAGCCGTTACAAGGCTCAGTACCGCATACTTTCCACCGATCTCATTTAAAATGCCAGGATTAATGGCCACTTCTTCTTCCCAGCAATTATATAAGTTGATCTGTTTGTGATTGATCCTTGTTGCGTCTTTAATGCTGGAAAAATTAAAGTTGATATCGGGCAGGGCCTTGCGATAAAAATTAAGCACTTTATTACTGGCGAAAATTACGGGAGTGCATATTTCAAGCAGCCGTACATCGCCGATCGTTTTTATAATTATTTCCAAGCCGATGCCGTTGATATCACCACAGGATAGGCCAATCACGGGTTTATTCTCAGATATATTATTCATTGCAAAAAAATATTACCATTATTAAAAATGCAAGTTACTAAATTAGGTTTGCTTAAAATATGCATGAATGGCAAAGTAAATTTTAGGCAACTGATATGAAAAGATTTGCAATAAGGATCACCCTTCTTTTTATTGCTACACTTACCGCTGCGCCATGTCTTTTGTTTTTTGCAAATCATCCGCCTGATCCGGCGAAAGAGCTTTCCCCCGACATTACCTCCAAAAGCTACTATTAAGCCAAAAAGAACAGAAGGATATTATTGCTTTTCCCTGGGGCATTAACGGATACAATAATGGTAAAAATGTAACAGCTTTCAGTAATTATACGAACGGAATCTACGCAATTAAAAAGAAAAGCCGGGGCGCCGCAATAAATTGCTTATTTCTATGTTGATAGCTAAATCAAATAAGGTTTATTTGGCTTTTTTCGCTGAAATAGATCTGGTTTAGATTACCCTTATAAAAACAAACTGAATACCATGAGAAAGGTTTACCCGCTTTTTTTCTCACAAATATTTTTTTTATTACCCCTCTTTCATGCGTCGTTTGCACAAGATACCCTTATTCGATATGGACAGAACTTTGCAGCGACTGCTCAATGGAATACTATGGCGAGCAGAAGATAGCAGGAAGACATTGAGTGTGAGAACCGGCACCTCCATTATTGATGTAAGAAATGCCAGCGGCCGGCACGTGGCGAATAAAATATTAGTGCAATAATCAGCCCGCCTTCTGTTGCAACAGGATGCAGGTTTAAAAATAAAGTTCAATCCTATCCTTATGAAAAGAATCCTGATATTCTTATTCCTGGCACTGGCAATCTGCACTATATGCCATGCCCAGATCATTCGTCCATTTACACCACGGTATTTTAATTCTTCTGTCAGGGGAAATATTGTGTATGTTTCCAATAGTATTGTGTCTGCAACAGGCATTGGCTCAGGTACTCCCGGAACTGGAGAAGTACCTCCGGCAGGATCATCCACCAATAATGGCGGAACGGGTATTGATATAGATGTAGATAATACAGTCCCCACTATTATCCCTTTTGCCACTTCGTGGAAATATCTTGATAATAATTCAAGGCCAGCGAATTGGGAAACCCCGGCCTATTCAGATGCAGCCTGGTCGTCCGGCACTTTAACGTCGGCAGCAAAAGATTTTGGATATGGAGATGGAGATGAAGATGTGTGTATAAAATATGGATCTGGATATGGCACTTGTCCTGCCTCACCTGCCTGTAATCCTACACCAGCAGGTTGCAGTAATAAATTCATTACTACACTTTTCAGAAAACAGTTTACAATAGCTAACCTTAGCAACTATTCAAGTTTTACGTTGAATGTACATCGGGATGATGGTGCGGTCATCTACATAAATGGTACAGAAGTAGGCCGCTCCAATATGCCTGGCGGAGCAGTCAATAATACAACACAAGCCACAGCTTCTGTGGATGGAGCAACAGAAGATATTACACTTACCATCAGCACGGCAGCTTTTGTAAATGGAACCAATACCATTGCGGTAGAGATCCATCAAAATGTTGCAAGCACTCCAGATATGTCATTCCGGTTAGAAATGCTTGGGTTGAATAACCAGGGTACCCATAACTCTTCTACCGCAGATCTTTCATTGGCGACCTGTTCGGAGGTTTTATTTGCCGGCTTGTATTGGGGTGCCGGTGAAGGTTCCAATACGAAAAGCACAGCCTGGATCACCAATGAAACAACCTGTTTGCTTAAATTGCCCGGCGCCGCCTCTTATACTACTATTACTTCTACTCAAACAGATTATCACAATTCAGTACTGATTCCTTCTTATTCGCACACAGGCTATAAATGTTTTAAGGATATCACCAGCCTGGTAAACGCTACCAATCCAAATGGAACTTACACGGTAGCCAATGTGCATTCACCATTAGGTATAGGTGATGCTTATGGTGGATGGACAATTGTAATCGTATATGCTAACCCGTCGCTGCTCCCGCGTAATCTCACCGTATTTGATGGAAATGCTGCTGTAAAAAGCGGCAGTGGAAATGTAGATGTAAATATCTCCGGGTTTTTAACGCCTCCATCCGGGCCCGTTAGTTGCGAACTTGGAGCCGTTGTGTACGATGGCGACCGGACATCTTCTGATGCATATTCATTTAAGCAAAATGGGGCAGGTTCTTTTTATGATCTTACACCAACAGCCGTTAATCCAACCAGCAAAACCAACGACATGTGGAACAGTGTGATCGCCTACAAAGGAGTAGTGGTTACCACAAGAAATCCTGCATTTCAAAATACGCTTGGTTATGATGCCAATATCATCAACCTGCCCAATACCGCCAATGCACAGCTAAGCAATAATCAAACTTCTGCCATCACACGCTTTTCATCACCAAGTGAAAACTATGTTGTGCAGGTACTTACAACATCCATATCACAATACAATCCAACTTTTGCATTCGATAAAACCGCAACAGATATTAATGGTGGCAGCCTGAAACCAGGTGACAGCCTTCGCTACCAAATTAATTATACCAATGTTGGTAATGACAGCAGCACCAACACTATTATCCTGGACAATATTCCGGCAGGCACTACTTATTTGCCGGGCAGTCTGAAAATAAATGGCGTTTCTAAAACAAATGGTTCAGGAGACGACCAGGCAGAATACGAGCTGGTAAATAACCGGGTGGTATTTCGTATTGGTACCGGCGCAAATAGTACCACCGGTGGATTGGTACCAATGGGTGTTACAGGCAATGTACAATTTGATGTGATTGTGGCCTCCTCCTGTAAAGTACTAAGTTGTGTGGGCTCCATTGATAATTCGGCACGCATTAATTATACGGGCAAAAAGTCATTGTCATCGCTATACGATTCGAGTGGTGTAAATATTTCGGGTTGCATAACGAAGGGCCCTATAAGCAATAACGTCACTGGTACCTGTTTTACTCCCGTTGATACCATCCTGGTAAATAAATGTCCCGCT
Source organism: Ferruginibacter sp. (assembly GCA_039922055.1). Lineage (GTDB taxonomy): Bacteria > Bacteroidota > Bacteroidia > Chitinophagales > Chitinophagaceae > Ferruginibacter. The sequence continues at coordinate 29,030 of JBDSAP010000259.1, read as the reverse complement.
ACTACCGTTACCCTGCCGTGGAGATTGTATGCAGGCTATACTATTTATTCAGCGATGCCTTTTGTACCTGCAAATATTTTTGACCCATACAATCCAATTTCCTTAAGCCATGTTTACTGGGCTTATTTTTCCAATGGCGCCGGATGTTCGGATACAGTAAAGATCAGTGTGTTTATTATAGCTTGTCCGGATATTGACGACGACAATGATGGCATACCGGATTATGTGGAACTGAATGACCCTGTTGCACTGCAGGATGCCGATGGCGATGGAATTGCCAACTGGAACGACTCCAGCTATCCCGGCTTTATAGACAATAACAGCGATGGCTTCAATGATAATTTCGATCCAAGTGCAGATTCTGATAACGATGGAATACCTAATTTCTATGACCCAAATTTTGCGGGATATATTGATACAAATGGCGATGGGGTAAATGATAATATGGATAAGGATCTCGATGGAATTCCCAATCACCTTGACCTTGATAGTGACAACGACGGCATACCGGATACCGTAGAATCTTACGGTGTCGATACCGATGGAGATGGAGTGATAGATAATTATGTGGATACAGACAATGATGGATTTTCACAGAATGTGGATGCAAATAATACAGGGGTAAATAATTCCGGTGTTGGACTGGGCAATCCCGACCTGGATGGCGACGGAATTCCGAACTACCTGGATACGGATAGCGATAATGATGGTATACCAGACCTGGTAGAAGTGTTTGGCGCCGATATCGACAATGATGGAAAGGTGGATGGGTTTGTGGATCTGGATTCTGACGGCTTATCTGATCCCATTGATGGTGACGTGGGTAATGATGGGGTAGCGGAGAATTCAGCGAATGCTTTATTAAGAACGGGTCCGGACGTCTCGCCGGTAAATGGGCGTGCCGACAGCTATCCTTACAAGAATTTGGATAATGATGGAAGACCCAATCCTTATGACTGCGACAGTGACGGTGATGGCCTGGTAGATGTGATCGAATCAGGTTTGCCCGATGCAAACTATGACGGTTGGATAGACGGAACCATTGGAGCGGATGGATGGAGCAATACGGTAAGAGCTTTGCCTGCACTCAATTTAGCTAATACTGATGGACGGGGCAATCCTAACTATTTGGATATAGATGCAGATGATGACGGCATACCGGATAACGTTGAAAGTATGGCTACATTGGCTTACCTGCTTCCGCTGGGCACTGATAGTGACAATGATGGGTTAGACGATGCTTATGATAGTCGTGCAGGCTTCGGAGGCCCGGGCGTTTTTGCTTATGACAACGATGGGGATACCTTACCTGATTATATAGATCTTGATACCGATTCCGATGGAATTCCTGATATTATCGAGGGCAATGATTTCAACCTCAATGGGATCGCAGATGACGATGTATCGCTCACATTTCTTGATACCGACGGAGATGGATTAGACAATCGTTTTGATTCGCTGACATCTGTTATTAATATAAAAGGAACCTCTTATAATATGGGCAATGGCGGCACCAATATCGGTGATGGAGCCCCTGGTAGCCGCTCGCCGGTGCAGCAAACGCCACTCAATGCTCCAGACAGGGACTGGCGTTCTGTGGGTATGGTATTGAACGTTAAGAGACTTAGTCTTACAAGCATCCAACAAAAGAACAAGGTGCAATTAAACTGGCAGGTGATCACCAGCGAAAATGTAGACCATTTCGAAATAGAACGAAGCATTGACAATGGAGGTTTTATCAAGATAGCAAATGTGGCAAAAACTGTTCGCTTAAATGAACCGGCCAACTTTATTTATTATGATGATCTAAAACAATTTTCGAAGTCAGTAATTATATACAGGATAAAATTAGTTTCTGTAAAAAATAATATAAAGCATAGTAACACAGCCTTCATTCATCCGGCTCCGGAAGCACAGCAATTAAACATTCACCCCAATCCGGCAGATGCCGTTACCAGCATAAACTTCAATGCGTTGAAAGCAGGGAATGTTGAAATAGCATTGATAGATAACACCGGCAAGGTCATCTTATCACAAAAGCGTAAAGTAAATACAGGGGCCAATGTGTTGCAATTGAATGGACTTAGCAATTACAGCGGCGGCATGTACACCATTCATATCCTGGCGGATGGAATTCTTTTAAAAGAAACGATATTGATCTTACATAAAAAATAGTGTAAAAGCTAACCCCATACCGCAAAAGCCCTTTCACAGATGAAGAGGCTTTTTAGTTACTTTTGCAGCAATGTTTAGAATCAAAAAATCGCTGGGCCAGCACTTCTTAAAAGATGATGTTGTTATTCAAAAAATAATGGCTGCGCTTGCAGAAGATGAAACAAAAAATCTATTGGAGGTCGGTCCCGGCGGCGGAGCACTTACAAAACACCTGGTTAAATTACCGGGTATTCATTTTAAAGCGGTGGAATTAGATGATGAGAAAATAACCTACCTGCAACAAGCTTATCCCTCGTTAAAAGATAAAATCATTGCACAAAGTTTTCTTGACATTGATGCTCCCTTTGATGAACCTTTTACCGTGATCGGCAATTTCCCTTACAATATTTCTACGCAAATACTTTTTAAAGTATTAGATTGGAAAGACCAGGTGCCGGTGGTGATCGGTATGTTTCAAAAAGAAGTGGCAGAACGTGCCGCTTCCAAAGAAGGCAGTAAAGTATATGGTGTGCTGAGTGTGTTGATACAAGCGTTTTATGAAGTGGAATACCTGTTCGATGTAAGCAACCAAAGCTTTAATCCGCCGCCGAAAGTTCAAAGCGGCGTGATACGATTAAAGCGAAAAACAGCGGCTCTTTCAGTGAAAAGTGAACGTGCATTTAAAGTGTTGGTGAAAACAGCGTTTAACCAGCGGCGTAAAACCCTGCGCAATGCGGTTAAAAGTTTGTTTACTGCGGAAATATTGCAAGACGGGCTTTTCGATAAACGAGCCGAGGCGCTGAGTGTAGAAGATTTTGCAGCTCTCACATTTAAAATGAGTTGACATGAAAAATACCACCCGATTATTTAGCGCACTACTCTCACTTTCGCTCTTTAGTTGCTATGCGCCGCGATATATGTATAGTCCTTCAGCGAGCAATGTACCTGTATTGGTTAAGCAGGGCGACAGTAAAGTTGCAGCTTATTATTCTACTGATCTTTCGGCTCCATTTAGCACCAATAATTCAGGCAAGGATAAAAGTAACGGGCTCGAACTGCAGGGTGCGGTGGCCATCACGAACGGTTTTGCCATACAGGCAAACTATATGACACGTTCAGAAAGGAACGGTAGCAACGACAATAATTCAGATAAGACGGTGATCAATTATAAAAGGAGCCTGGCGGAGTTTGGCATCGGTTATTTTAAAGCAATAGGCAGGGGCGATAAGGTATTGTTCCAGGTATTTGGCGGCGCTGGTAAAGGTGAATTTAGTTTTATCGATAATGGGCAAGATGCCAATGGCATTTTTGGGATCCATCATCACCAGGCCGATGTGTTTAAAGTTTATTTTCAGCCGGCATTTATATTCAGGCCAAAGGAAACTTTTGCGCTTTCTGTATCCTCCCGTTTTAGCATCATTAATTTTCGCAATATCAAAACTGATTATACCGACGCAGACCTGGGCAATTACCTGCTATCCGACTTGCCCCACGGATCCCGTACTTTTTGGGAGCCTGCATTTACCAATACTATCGGCTTTGCAAAAGCGCCTGGATTTAAACTCGAATACCAGGTACTATTTTCGGTGCAGGTAGATGACCGCAATATAGACTACCGTAGCGTGAACTTTGCGCTGGGTATTGTACTCGATATCCCCAAGCTGTTTAAACCTGTTTCGCCTGCCGGCAAAAACTAACAACTGTTAACATTTACATTCCTTATCAGTATTTTTGCTGCAAGAGTGTTTGCCAATAAATGCGGGAAAAGCTGCAAAGCGGTATACCGTACAAGAGGGCGACGCAACGGTGCCGATCCATGCAATTAGCCGGGAACAAAATCTTCAATACGCCAGGCGATCTAAACGTAGGAAGTATGACAAATGGGACTCCACAAAATAAAATTCGTATAGTGACGGCGGCGGCGCTGTTTGACGGGCATGATGCAGCGATCAATATTATGCGGCGCATACTTCAGTCGAAAGGTGCCGAGATCATTCACCTGGGCCACAACAGAAGTGTGCATGAAATTGTGGAATGTGCTATTGAAGAAGATGCGCAGGGAATTGCGATCACCAGTTACCAGGGCGGCCATGTGGAATTTTTTAAATACATGAAAGACCTGCTGGAAGAGAACGGTTGCGGTCACATTAAAATATTCGGTGGTGGCGGTGGCACCATATTGCCTTCGGAAATTGATGAGCTTCATAGCTATGGTATTGCACGAATTTATAGCCCAGATGATGGGAGGAAAATGGGGTTGGAGGGGATGATACAGGATTTAATCAATAACTGCGGAAGCCCCATCCTGGCCTTCCCCCAAGGGGAAGGAACCACCGCACAGCGGCCGGCCTCCGCAGGTACCAGCCCTTTTGCACTTGGCGAATGGAGGGATATCAAGATGGTGGCACGGTGTATTACTTTGGCGGAGAATGGGATAGCTTATACTCATTTAATAGGCCCCATCGTCCCGAGCAAAGAAAAGCTTCATGCATTAGAAGGGCCAAAAGTCTCCCCTATTGGGGGAGATTTAGAGGGGGCCGCTGGAGCCTCTCCAACCCATCCCCATTTCGCCACAGCGGACAGTTTTCATTACAAACTATTAAAAGACTTTGCATTAAAACATAGAGCGAATCCGACCGAAGCTGAAAAGGTGTTGTGGCAGTACATCAGGGATAAACAATTAGATGGCATTAGGTTTCGAAGGCAGCACATCATCGATCGATACATCGCAGATTTTATTTCTTTGGAAAACAGGCTGATCATCGAAGTAGATGGGACAATACATCAGCTTCCGGACAACAAAGAAAGTGATCAACAAAGAACAGAGCGATTAAATGAATTAGGCTTCACCGTCCTTCGATTTAATAATAATGAAGTGCTTCAAAATACGAATGCTGTCACCCAAAAAATAAAAGAACAGTTCCATAAATTATCAGAGTCAAAAGTCTCCCCTATGGGGGGAGATTTAGAGGGGGCCTTAGAAGCTCCCTCAGCAAAGGCTTCAGTTCCCTCCCCCACGCCCGTCCTCGGTATCACCGGCACAGGTGGCGCGGGAAAATCTTCCGTAACAGATGAGCTCGTACGGCGCTTCCTAAATAATTATTGTGACAAAACAATTGCTGTAATTTCTGTAGACCCAAGTAAGAAAAAAACTGGCGGCGCATTGCTGGGCGACAGGATCCGTATGAATTCTATCTCTTCTCCACGGGCTTATATGCGAAGTTTAGCCACGAGAGAAAGCGATAAGGCACTAAGCAATTATGTGCAGGATGCCATTGATATTTGTAAGGCTGCGGGGTACGAACTGATCATTTTGGAAAGCGCCGGTGTTGGCCAGAGCGATGCTTCTATTTTGGACTATGTGGATGTGAGCCTCTATGTAATGACCCCTGAGTATGGCGCCGCATCCCAGTTGGAAAAGATCAATATGCTGGACTATGCGGATGTGGTTTGTATCAATAAATTTGATAAAGCCGGCGCGCTGGATGCATTGCACGATGTGCGCAAACAATTTAAAAGAAATCATGGTTTATGGACATCAGCGGATGAAGAACTGCCTGTAGTGGGCACCATTGCCGCACAATTCAATGATGCTGGCATTAATGAATTATTTGAGCGATTGATGGAGAAGATTGCGGAAAAAACCGGGGTACATTTTGACGGCGCTATTACACATCATACACATACAAAAGATACAAGCAGTCAATCGACCATCATTCCTCCTAAAAGGGTGCGTTACCTGGCGGAAATAGCGGATGAAATTGAAAACTACAATAAATTGGCTGATGAGCAATCTGCCATTGCAAGTAAACTTTACCAGCTAAATGGCGCCTTGCAAATAATTAAAGAACTAAGTAGTTGCGTTGGAGAAATAGAGCAGGCAACAAAAGAATTGACAGCAGCAATCACGGAACTTGATAAAAAATTATTTCCCCTTTGCAAAAAGCTGGTAGACGAATGGGAACAAACAAAAGCACGCTATAAAAATGAATTCTTCGAATACAATGTAAGGGGCAAGATCATCAAAAGACCATTGTATTTTAAATCATTATCACAAACGCAAATTCCTAAGATCGCTGTACCAAGGTTTAAAGATTGGGGAGATATTTTGAGGTGGCGCATACAGGAAAATTTTCCAGGGAAATTTCCTTACACTTCGGGAGTATTTCCATTAAAAAGAGCCGAAGAAGATCCTACCCGGATGTTTGCCGGTGAAGGCGGCCCTGAGCGAACAAACAGGCGGTTTCATTATTTAAGTCTTGACCAGCCGGCGAAAAGATTATCTACCGCTTTTGATAGCGTAACGCTGTATGGAGAAGATCCTGGTAACCGGCCCGACATTTATGGCAAAGTAGGCAATAGCGGCGTCAGCATTGCCACGGTGGATGATGCAAAAAAATTATACAGCGGCTTCGATCTGTGCGATCCGAAAACCTCTGTAAGCATGACGATCAATGGCCCGGCTCCCATACTCCTTGCATTTTTTATGAATGCCGCTATTGACCAGCAATGTGAAAAATATATTGTCGAAAATAATTTAAGGGAAGAGGTCAATAAGATCATCGAATCAAGATTTAATATAGAAGAGTTGCCCAGGTATATTGGTGCAAATGGTAAGCCGATTCGGCCCCAGGCCCTGCCTGCCTTGAACGGTTCAATTGCATCCGGAGACAAACACGATTTGGACGAATCCTTGCCATCAGGCAACAGCGGACTTGGCCTTCGCTTATTGGGATTGAGTGGTAAGGATGTATTGCCGCCGGAGATTTATGAACAGATAAAATCAAAGGCCCTGGCTACAGTTCGGGGTACCGTGCAGGCAGATATTTTAAAAGAAGATCAGGCACAAAATACCTGCATCTTCTCCACCGAGTTTGCGCTGAAATTGATGGGGGATGTACAAGAATATTTTATTGAACATAAGGTGCAAAATTTTTATAGCGTAAGCATTAGTGGCTATCATATTGCTGAAGCCGGCGCCAACCCCATCAGTCAACTTGCATTCACATTGGCCAATGGATTTACCTATGTGGAATATTATTTAAGCCGGGGCATGAACATTAATGATTTTGCACCAAACCTTTCTTTCTTTTTCAGCAACGGCATGGATCCTGAGTATAGTGTAATAGGACGTGTGGCCCGCCGCATTTGGGCCAAGGCAATGAAGTATAAGTATAATGCCAACAGCCGTAGCCAGCAACTAAAATATCATATACAAACAAGTGGCAGAAGCCTGCATGCGCAGGAAATTGATTTCAATGATATCCGCACAACACTACAGGCTTTATATGCCATTTACGATAATTGCAATTCACTTCATACTAACGCTTACGACGAGGCGATCACAACACCCACCGAAGAAAGCGTACGTCGTGCAATGGCGATCCAACTCATCATCAACAGGGAACTTGGTACGGCCAAAAATGAGAATCCTAACCAGGGATCTTTTCTAATAGAAGAACTGACTGACCTGGTGGAAGACGCTGTGATGAATGAGTTTCACCGGCTTACTGAAAGAGGTGGCGTGCTCGGCGCAATGGAACGCATGTACCAGCGTAATAAGATACAGGAAGAAAGTCTTTATTATGAAACGCTTAAGCACACGGGTGAATTCCCGATCGTGGGAGTAAATACTTTTCTTAATAAAAAAGGAAGTCCTACCATTTTACCCTCAGAGGTAATTCGCAGCACCGCGGTTGAGAAGGAAAACCAGGTAAAAACATTGCAGGAATTTCATAACCGGCATGTCGCACAAAGCAACGAAATGCTGCAACAGTTGCAACAGGTCGCTGTCAATAATGGAAATTTATTTGAGGCCTTAATGGAAACTGTAAAACATTGCTCGCTCGGTCAGATCACCAATGCATTGTATGCGGTTGGTGGGCAATATCGTAGGAATATGTAAGACGTAGAAGTTGAAATTACGCTTCCTTCGACAACATAATTCACGAGCAAAATCACGTGAACTTATTTCTTAGCTCCTCCCTCCAGCACCGGCCGTGGGTCAAAAACTACCCTGATCAATTTTATTTTATCATCTTCAACCTGGTACCAGCCGCAGGTAAATATCTTTTTATCGCCCATCGCAATGTCATACAAAAGACAAACATCATTTTGATCAGCAAACGCTTTTAATACCTCGTATTTAAATTTCATTTTCCGCATATCATTGAAATACTCCTCTGCACCGTTACGGGATCCAAGCACTCCATTAAAAACCATGTCATTACTCACGAGGTCCTGCGCTGCATCAAAATCTTCGTTATTCAATGCGTCTATAAAAGACAGTACCACTTTTTTAGGAGTAGTTGTTACTTCGGAAAGCATATCCTTTATCATGATGTATAAATTTATGGTTCTGTAGTAAACCGTAATTATTATGCCAATATTTACCAGGAACAACAGGTGGGTCGTAAGAGGGATGTTAATGGAGCATTAAGAATGTGCCGGCTATTCTAATTCCTCACAATAATAGCCGGCATTTAATAATAGATTTTCAACTTCACTGCCAGCTATATTATTTGCAACCACCCTTAAAATATTATCACAGTCGTGCAAGTCAACATTCCACTTTTCAATATGCGGATGAACATCCAAAGCGTTGCCTATATCCTGGATACGATTTACATCGTTAAGATTGGTTTTAAATACGAGTATGTCCATAGCAATAAGTTTTATAGCCTCCTAAAAAATCATTCAGCGGCGGTGTCTGTAGTATCTGCAGGGCGATGCATTCCCCATCTTCCGCCACAGCGGTTCTTCCATTCAGATTTAAATTTTTCTCTTTCTTCCGGGCTCATCGTGTTCCATTTTTCATTCATCTTCTGTTTCCAGGGGCCATCGTGATCGCCACCTCTAAACCGCTTTCCATGAAAGCCTCCAAACAATATCTTACTCAATAGTAAAATACCCAGTGCCTGTATATAGCTGATCGGATGCACACCCAGTACTGCTGGTAAAATTGCATTCCACAATCCCATTACCACCGCGCTAAATAGTAGTATTGCGGCTATAACAAATACACAGATCATCAACCCCTTTTTAATCCAAAATTTTTTCATTTTATTTAGTTTTTTGTTGGCCGGGAAAAACCATAGGTTATAATTTCCCAGCACTTAATAATTTAATAATTCGTTTTTTAATACACTCAACCTTTCTCTTAAATGTAAAACTGCATAACGTTTTCGGCTGATGAGTGTGGCCACACTTACACCGGTTTGTTTTTCTATATCTTTAAATGCAATGCCTTCAATTTCATTTTGTACAAATGCTTCGCTCTGTTCTGCCGGCAATTCGGCAAGCGCCTCTTGTAAAGCCTCCCAAAATAAGCTGCGTAAGTATTCGGTTTCGGGAGTGGACGTGGTTGGCAGAAATATCTCTTTCCAATCCATCATGGCGTCATCTGTTTCAATACCGCTAAATACATCATCTGCAAGCGGAAGCTTTTTTTTGCGGTAGCTGTCCGTAATCTTGTTGTGCGCCACTTTGTACAACCAACTGCTTGCCTGTTCTATCGGTTCAGGGTTTCCTGCAAACTGATAAAATACATCCTGCAATATATCTTCTGCATCTTCATTACTATTAACCCGTTGCTTAATAAACCCAAATAGTTTTTTGCTAAGGCTTTGAAATGTATGCGTAATATTTTTATTGCGTTCAGCGCTCATTGCAATTGGTATGGTCATCACATCTTCCATGTATAAGCTTGTAGACGAATGATGGAGAACCATATTTTAAAAAAGAAATAAATTTTTATAGCCCCCACTTCTCCGTCCATAGTAAACAAGGCATAAATAATGAACAATTTTTGAACCCAGCAGAAGTTTTTCAATTAAGCTTCATTGGCGTCGCACTCTTCTACATTTTATCAATGAGGAGCAGAAAATACCAGGTCACTAATTTACCCTTGCGCAGTATAAATCTTTTTTGGAAAAAATTGCTGTAATCGTGGACTTTCCTCAACAAACCTACCGCTTTTAGCCAGAATCAAAATTAGCCCGCCAATGGTATGGTTTTCGCCGCCGGAACTAAGGAAGTAAATTTTTTTCATCATTAAACTTCACTAAAATGGTAACACTACAAAATAAAAAGATTGCTATTCTCACCGAAAATGGCTTTGAAGAGGAAGAGCTGACAAGCCCGAAAAAAGCCTTGGAAGAAGCAGGGGCAACCGTCCATATTATTTCGATGCAGAATAAAACTGTAAAGGCCTGGGATCACGATCATTGGAGTATCGAATTGCCCGTGGATGTACATTTAAACGCCGCAAACAGCGATAACTATGATGCATTAATGATACCGGGCGGCGTAATTAACCCGGATAAAATGCGGGTACAAAAAGAATATGTTTCATTTGCCCAGGAATTTTTGGAGACAGGAAAACCTGTGGCTGCTATTTGTCATGGCCCACAATTGTTGATCGAAACGGAAATGATCAGCGGCCGTGAAATGACTTCTTACCCTTCCATTAAAACTGACCTGGAAAATGCCGGAGCGACATGGCACGATAAAGAGGTAGTGGTAGATAACGGATTAGTAACCAGCCGTAGCCCGTCAGATCTTCCGGCGTTTAATAAAAAGATGATAGAGGAGTTTGCAGAAGGGATTCACAAAAATTCTCCTGCTTTTACTTAAGGGGGAGAGAATATTCTTTCAGTGAATCTTTATTAAGATGAACTCATAAAAACAAAAGGCTCTTAATCACGAGCCTTTTGTTTTAAAAAAGCAGGTTAATGCTTTTTAAAATATTGAATTTCCTGTTCATGCTTCTTTGCCGCAGCAAGGGAAGGAAACGTACCGAGATTTTTACGTTTGTTTGTTTTGGGATCTTTTTTCCTTGAATAAAGACGGTATTCTCCAGACGCAAGTTTACGAATCATATAACAATAGCATTATCTGTTCACTTATGTTTTTTACTTTTCTTTTTGGGACCATCGGTACCTTCCTTAGAAACACTAATAAAGCCTGGGATGTTTTCTACCTTTTTTGAAGCTGCATACAAGGTCACCTTTTCAACAGCATTCATGGTTTTGCTATTAGCAGCGGTTACCGCCGCTGAATCTTTTTTCATCATTATTTTTTAAGGCTACGTTTTATGATTGGGCTAAGTGGCTTTGTCCCTGGTATTCTGAATAAGCCCAATTCCGGCGAAAAAAAATATGGCGCCTAAAATTCCATAAATAACAATCGACTTGACACTGCGGGTGCCTGCGCCGCCATTCATAAAAAAGAAAGCTGCTGCAATAAGGCCACCGATGCCAAGAATGGTTAGTATTATACCTAATATTCTCTTTTCCATATACAAGTGTTTATAAATACTTTGCAAATGGAGTGCCCTTTTATTTTTATTATCAATTTATTCTCTAAAAAATAATTTTTGTTTTTAGATACAGTTTCTTGCAAAAAATATTTTCCCATATTGTGGCATAATTTTCCCGCTGCTCTTAAAGACTTACTGGTTCATTTTTTCTTTTGCAATCTCGTCTTCGAGGATTTTATTAATCGAAGTAAGCGCATCTTTTAGCAGGTAAATCTTTGTTCCATATTCCCGGGCATATTGATCTTCAATTTGCCCCGCTAATAAAACGCTCTTAAATAAAGTTCTCTCTCTTTTTCTGCCCGGATCATCGTCACTCGATTCCTGTACAAGCACTACATGTTTGATTTCTTTTTGCAGGGGAAACCAGTTAATATAATCCGCATTCATAGACACGGCCTGAATGTCTTTGTATTTTGAATAATAATTAATAGCTCCTGCCTGGCCATAATTATCACATAGTACCAGGGTATTTTCCGGCGCATTCAAACTGGCGAAAATGCTGTCCGTTTTGTGTGCTAATTCTTTCCAGCCACGCATGTCTGCAAAATCCTGGGGCAGCGCATGATCTTTTCCATCCTCCCAGCGCAACATACCAAAATCTTTTAATGCCTTTTCATTTCGCTGTATATCTGCAGGCGGCACCAGTGGAAAAGCAAGCTTAAGCATTGGAATAAAAACAACCAGTATCACCAATATAGCCACAGGCCGCAAATAAAATTTCCAGCCAGACTTCCACGCCTGCTCCAGATAAACCGCACCGAAGGAAATAAATATTGGATAGAGACCTATAGCATAATAACCTTTTGCTTTCAGGAAAATGAATATGAGCAAACTGAATAAGAATGACCAGCCAAAAAGCCGGTATTGCTTAAACGGCGGATAAAATAAAAATGCATAAAATGCTGCAATCAGAATATACAGCGAACCTAAAAAATATAAAACCTGTTCTTTTAAGAAATCAGACCTGTTTACATTTACCAATTGTGTATCTGCCAGGGTCTTCATGTGGTGCACAACTGGAAATCCATGCCTGTACTGCCACACAAGGTTTGGTAAAACGATCAGCAGCGCTATTCCAAGCGCAAAATAAAATTGTTTGCGTAACAAAATTTTTCGATGCTCTGTTAATAATAAAGCGGGAAGCATGCCCATTACCAGGAAGAGGATATTGTATTTATTTAAAAAACCAATTGCAATAACCACGGCTGCATAGTATAACCATTTTCTATGCTGCGAATTGATGTATTTAATAATGGTAAAATAAAAAGTTGTCCAGCAAAGAACATCGAAAGAGTTTGGCTGGTACAAGATATTCAGCCTGAGTATAACAGAAAATAAAATTGCTGTTGCACTTAATATCATCGCAAACAAATTTCCTTTCAATGCTTCAACAGACTTCCAAACTACTGCAATGGTTAATGCGCCAAACAACGCAGGAAAAAATTTGATCCAGAAAACACCGTCGCCTAAATACAAAATGATCAGCGATATCCACGAGGTGAAAGGGGGAACAGATTCAAATCCCCATGCAAGGTGTTTCGCCTGGTCAAGGTGCAGGTATTCATCCCTATGCAGGTCGTATGCAGGATTGATCAGGAAATAGTGAGCTACTAATTTCACTATTATAAACATCCACAGGATGACTGTACTTTTTTTCAAGCGACAATTTTTTTAGTGAGTATTGCTGGTTTAAATTTCTATTTTTTTTCATTTGCCTTCAGTACCCGTATAAAGTTTTCATGTGCAATTTTTTTAATGTCAGCGCTTGTATAGCCCAACTTTTTTAGCTCTGCCACCAGCAGGGGATAACGGCTTACATCATCCATCTGTAAAGGAAATGATTCAGCGCCATCATAGTCAGCGCCAATCCCTACATGATCGGTTCCTATCAGCTTTGCGATGTAATCAATATTTTTTATAAGCAGGCTCAAAGGTGGCCGCAGTAACCCGGTCTCTAAAGGATATAATGCAAATAGATCATCAAGCGCCTTGTTTGGATCACCAGATAATTTTGTTAAGGAGTCCATCTCATTTTTATGCAGCAACAGGAATGTATTTTTTTTAGCCGCAAAACTGCTGTCAAGAAACTCGCTATAAAAATTTACAAAAACAACGCCTCCGCTTTTCGCAATCGCCAGTAGCTGGCTGTCTTTCAAATTTCTCCGGTGCGGACTCAATGCCCAGGCGCAGCTATGGGATGCGATAACGGGTTTTGTGGATGTTGCCATCACATCCCTAAAAGTTTGCTCACCCACATGCGACACATCTACCATCACACCGGCTTCATTTAGCCGGGCAACAATTTTACGTCCCATATCGGTAAGGCCAAGGTGCGGCAATGAATCTCTTTTGGTTTCTTCATCTCTTGCAGAAGTAGCCCACGAAACACTGTTATTCCATGTAAGCGTTAAATACTTCATACCGCAGCCAATCAGGCTATCCAGGTAATCCATGCGGTCTTCTATCATGTGACCACCTTCCACGCCTATCATTGCTGCAAACTTCTTATTTTTTATCGCTTTTTTTAATTGCTTTGAGTTAGTGACGAAAGCTACTTTCCCGGGATTTCTATTTATGAAAGCAAGCAATGAATCGATCTCCTGGTTCGCTCTTGCAAATGCTTTTCCATTGCCATAAATCTCATCACACCATATTGAAAATACCTGTGCACCCAGGTTTCCTTTCTTTGCTTTTGGGAGGTCAAAATTTAGTGCAGGTTGATTGATCGCAAGATCAGCTCCGCCGGTAATCTGTTTGGAGAGCACATCATTATGTGTATCAATAAACATAATATTCTCTTCTGTGGCCTGTTGGGCAGTCACATTAAATATGTAAAACGACAAAACAATCAGCAAGCAAATTTTTTTCATAATGAAGATTTACCGGTAATTAATTCTATTTTGACAAGTCAAACCTTTGTGTTTTTTTGTTGACCAGCAGATGTTTTTTATGGCGGCATCGTTGTGTCACTCACTTGTACTGTATTTTTTCATGGCATCTTTTTCGTTCCATAATTAAACTATCGTAATCGTGAGCTACATTTTTTTTAAATATGTCAAAGTAGAATTAAACTCCATGCACAAAGTAATTTAATATTATTATTTAAAATTAAATCTTCCTTACACCTTGAACGTGATCTATACAAAGACAATCAATTCATCTTTGCCAACTTTACTTTAAACAGGCTCGCAACTTCTCTTTGGCCCTGGTTTCAATTGCGTTGTTTGTTCACCGTTAGCTTATTCCTGGGATGTAGTTCTGTTTGTTACCGGTGTGCTTTTAAAACATATTTTAAGCTATAGTATGTTAAGCTTGTATTAACGTACCGCTAAAAGTTGATGCCAAATTAGCGTTGGCCATCATTTTGTTAAACACCCAAAACCCAATGAAATCAGTACTTTCATAGATTAAGGGCGGATTTTAATATAAATAAACAACCAGTAATTTGAAATAAGATAAGAATATCATCGCCATATCTTTGTGTCAACAAGACGCAATCAAGCATTGTTGAATTGTACCCTTTTTAAATGTAGTGTATAAAAAAAATTACCCTGTTTTCCACATGCACTCCATGCAACTCGTTTCGAGTTTTTGACGTCGCCTGCCATATTGTAGATTCATCCATTAACGTTTGCATTTTTAAATAGCTATAAAGATTTTTGCACAACCGATCATTGTGCAATGGATTAAAACAATTTCTATAACAATTAAAATTAAAGATCATGACAAAGTTAAAAAACATCGCACTTGCAGTTGCTTCGCTCGTAATATTCTCAAATATTACTAATGCGCAAACTGCAGTACCAACAAGTTACGAGGCAGCGTATGCTGAACCATTTACAGTTAAGTATCTCGGAAGTGAGGAAGGTTATCTCGTTTTCCAGGTAAGTCTTAAATCTGAGAAATACGGTAAAGCCAGGTTTAAGCTGGAGGACAAAGAAGCTGGAACTCTTTATGACAACAGCTTTAACGCCAACTTCAACATCAAAACGCTGAAGGTTGAAAAAAAGGATCAGCAGGTATTGGATTTCACAGTGACTTTGAACAAGGTAACTTATTCAAAATCATTTTCGGTATTCACCAACCAGGTTGAAAATATAACCGTGTCTGAACGTGATATTACCAAGCTGTAACCACAACCACAAGCTTTAAAGAAAAAATTAATTTCCGGTCGCAGTGTAACCTTGTTGCAAAACCTCTGAACAACAAGGTTGCATTGCCGGGAATTTTGTTTGATTGATTTGATAGGAAAAGTCTTAATTGGAAGCTGCAATATTTCCTCTTATTTTAACTGAACAGAAACTCGATGTCGCTTTCAGTAAGAGCCTTTACAAACCCTTCGTCTCCTCCGATAAGATCTTCTGCTAATTTCTTTTTACGCTGTTGCAGTTGAATTATTTTTTCTTCGATCGTATCCTTACAAATCATCTGGTAAGCGAATACAGTTTTCGTTTGTCCTATACGATGTGTACGATCTATGGCCTGTTGCTGCACCGCGGTATTCCACCACGGATCAAACAGAAACACGTAATCAGCAGCAGTTAGATTTAGCCCGGTATTACCTGCTTTTAAACTTATCAGGAAAACTTTCCCTGGGGTGTCTTTCTGTTGAAACTCATTTACCAGTTCTTGTCGTTTATTGATCGGAGTGTTACCATCGAGCCTGATAAAGTCGATGTTATTCTTTCGCAAACTTATTTCCAGCAAGTCAAGCATGGAAGTAAATTGAGAGAACACAAGCGCTTTGTGATCGGGAATAATATTTTTAAGCTCCTCTATCAATATTTCTGTCTTGATGGAATCGTAGGTGAACAGATCTTCATCCTTTACGAGTTCGCACGAATTACAAGCCTGTCTTAGCTTTAATAAGCCAAGGATCACGCTGAGCTTTCCCATACCAAAACCTTTTTCTTTGATGTCGAGGAAAATATTGCTCTTCACTTTCTCCCGGATGGATTCATAAGCATTTCTTTGATCAGGTTTCATACTGCACCAAAGAATACTTTCAATTTTCTCGGGCAGGTCCGTTGCTACCTGCTCTTTAGTACGCCGTAAAATAAATGGAGCGGTAATTTTTTGAAGCGCCTTTATTTTATCCGGATCACGGTCCCGGTCAATGGCATCTGCATATTCCCTTTTAAAAAATTCGCGGCTGCCAAACATCCCGGGCAATACAAAACTAAGTTGAGCATACAGATCGAATGTATTGTTCATTACGGGTGTTCCACTCAGTGCAATGCGGGTGGCTGCATTGAGATGCCCCACTGCCTTCGTTATCAATGCAGCAGGGTTTTTAATATTATGACTTTCGTCAATTACGGCTGCACCAAATGGCACAGATGATAGCATTTCAAAATCAGAACGAATGGTACCATAGGTGGTGATGATAATATTATTCTCCGATTCATTTATACTTTCAAAGTTGCGTTGAGCACCATGATATACGATCGCTTTAAGGTGGGGTGCGAATTTTTGAAACTCCTGCATCCAGTTGTACAATAAACTCGAGGGACAAATAATGATATGTTTTTCGGCCGGAAAACGCAATGCACGATAAGCAATAAAACAAATCGTCTGCAACGTTTTACCTAGCCCCATATCATCTGCAAGGCAAGCACCTGCACCCGCTTCGGCAAGCAGCGCCATCCACTCGAAACCCTTGTGCTGGTATGGACGCAAAGTTGCTGTAATACCCGCCGGTACTGCATAACTAACAGTACCGGGCTGTTGCCAGGTTTCCCAGCGCTGCCACCAATCTTTTTTTATTACCTCGTTAAGAACTGCTGCATCCTGCCGGTGAATATCTTCGGTAATTGCCATGCACTTAGCAACATTGATCTCCTTTTTCGAAATCTTGCCGTGCTTAATAATAGTGGCATATTTACTCATCCATCCATCATCCAAAATTCCAAGGCTGCCATCTTTCAGCAGGATGGCCTTCTGCCCCGCCAGCAACATTTTCTGCAGTTCCGGAAGCATTACTTCTTCGCTTCCGAACGAAAGGCTAAGCTTAACCGTTAGCGTGTTATCCTGGTTTTCAGTAATGCTCAAGTCTGTGGTGGCCCTGTGGCTCGAGTATCGGAAATGCCGAAGCATATCCATACCCACCACTTGTATATTTTGCGATAATAAAAAATGATAGGCTTTTAAGAACCACTGCTTTTTTTGCGCCTCTGCAAATGAAACATAGTACCATCCATTTAACTGCTTCACAAAATTGGGATGCAGCCCTTCCAATAATTTTGTAAATTCTTTTTCCTCTTCCTTATTCCGTTTTATCCAATAAGCATCGCCCGCTTTTGTGATCTCAAAAAATTCTTTCCACGGCCCCTCCACTAAAAATCCTTCATACATCCATTGCGGTGTTAATACCAGGAACGATCCGCTTATTTCACTCAGCATTACCCGCCTTTCAGGTATCACATCAATTGTGTTTTGCACAAAATGCCCATTCCTGCTTACCATATAATCTTCCTCAAGGCGGGAAAGAATGTGCCTCGCCATTTCCTCCGGCTGCTTGCTATATTGCGAAGGATCATTTTCCTTTAACCATTCAAGCGTTTGAAAATCTTTAAACGATGGCAAAAAATATTCATTATTACTAAGCAACAAAAATTTATGTTGCTGAAACTCTTCCAGTGGGTAAGTTGCGCCGTTAACCAACACATTTGTTTTCAATACTAATTCATCATTTTCCTTAATCACATCAAATTGTAGCTGTGGTTTAAAAGAGCTAAAACTGCAAGGCGCAATTTTTGAGCTCACTTTATCTGCCCATATTTTATGATACCATTTTACAAGTGTTGAAAATGGTTTTAACCAAACGAATGACTGGTGCAAATCACGCAGGAGAGCAACTTTATAAAACTCTTTGTAAGACAAGCCAGACCGGCTTTTGGTATATTTAGCTTTCATATTATTTTCCCTTATTCCCGCGTGAATACGATCAAAGCCTACTAATACATCTTTCGCCGTTTTAGGAAGTTCGGGAAAGAATTTATTTATCTCGGGGTAGTTAAGTTCTTCAGCTTTATACTTGATTCCGTCGGCAGCTTTACGAATATGCATAGACTGAATGATACCTGTATTTTTTGCCAGTTGCTGGGGGCACAGCAGCAACACCGTACTCTCTATCGTAGTAGTTGACATCATGGTTCTGTTTCGGTGGCAAACTTAACCGTATCAAAGAATATATTGGTAAAATGGCGCCAATATCTTTGTGCATATTTGGTGTGAGTAAAAATATTTTTGGCCGGGCATAAGTGCTTGGTGCAAGCAGGCACCCTGTCCGCCGCGGCGGATCTTACCGTTGTACATTTTTTCTTATTTCATTTTAGCGCTTTGAATTCCGTTGTTATTTATTCGTAGCCTTGATCTTTCTTTGCAAATAAGTAAATAAACTCTTACCTGCATTCATCAGCTTTTTTGAGTTTATAAGTTTCGCCTCCCCAGCCGGCGGGCTGCGTAACCGGAACGCCGCTGCTTTTGCTTCTTTAAAAAAATCGCTGCGCTCTTTTTTTTAATCCGCCGCGGCGGACCGAACCAAAAGAGGCGGCTAACCCGGTTACTGGTGAAAAATTAATGCAGCGACAGAAGGTATTGCCGTGTGCCTTTTATTTTATATTGAGTTTTAGTGAAAATGTTGTTGAAAGATCGCTATCGGCTTTGTTTGTCTTTAAACAAAATGTCAAAAGAAAACTATTGATGTGGCCTACTCTTTTTATTCGCAGCCTTGATCTTTCTTGTTAATTCTTTGCATCAAGGCAAAGAAGTAATTAAACTCTTACATACAAGCGCATTCATCAACTCTTTTAATTTTACCGGTTTCGCCTCCCCAGCCGGCGGGGCTGCGTAACCGGAACGCCGCTGCTTTTGCTTCTTTAAAAAAATCGCTGCGCTCTTTTTTTAATCCGCCGCGGCGGACCGAACCAAAAGAGGCGGCTAACCCGGTTACTGGTGAAAGATTAGAGTAGTGGCAGAAAGTATTGCTATGTGTCTTTTATTCTACACCGAGTTTAGTAAAATATCATTGACAGTTTGCTATCGGCTTTATTTTTCTTATAACCCAAACGTCAAAAGGCAATCATTGATGTGTCCTACTCTTTTTACGGCCTCGAATAAATAGCGTTAAGAAAATTTCAAAGGCTGGCGTTAAAAAATGAAATAATGTTACTGAAGTTTGGCTTTGCAATTAGCTCGTAAGTCGCACAGAAGTTCGGTATTGCACAAATGATCGAACCTAATTTCATTTTAGCCTGGCTTTGAAATTTCGTAGCTATTTAGTCGCAGCCTTGATCTTTCTTGTTAATTCTTTGCATCAAGGCAAAGAAGTAAATGAAATCTTACCAGCAAATACATTCGCTAACTCTTTTAAATTTATTGGTTTCGCCTCCACAGCCGGCGGGCTGCGTAACCGGAACGCCGCTGCTTTTGCTTCTTTAAAAAAATCGCTGCGCTCTTTTTTTTAAGCCGCCGCGGCGGACCGAACCAAAAGAGGCGGCTAACCCGGTTACTGGTGAAAGTTCACTACAGTGGCTGAAAGTATTGCTATGTGTCTTTTATTCTACACCGAGTTTAGTAAAATATCATTGACAGTTTGCTATCGGCTTTATTTTTCTTATAACCCAAACGTCAAAAGGTAATCATTGATTTGTCCTACTCTTTTTACGGCCTCGAATAAATAGCGTTAAGAAAATTTCAAATGCTGGCAGGCTCTCCCGACCCTCGGGATTAAAAAATGAAATAATGTTACTGAAGTTTGGCTTTGCAATTAGCTCGTAAGTCGCACCGAAGTTTGGTACTGCACAAATGATCGAACTTAATTTCATTTTAGCCAGGCTTTGAAATTTTTAGCTATTTATTCGCAGCCTTGATCTTTCTTGCTACTTCTTTGCATCAAGGCAAAGAAGTAAACAAACCCTTACCTGCAAATACCTTCATCAGCTCTTTTAAATTTATTGGTTTAGACTCCTCAGTTGGCGGGCTGCATAACCCGGTAATATATGATCTATATTAAATAAAAGACGTAGCAACGTAACATGACCACCAAAAATTATTTTACCGCATTCAAAGCCTGCTCAAAATCGTTTATTATATCAGCGATATTTTCAATACCAACACTTAACCTGATAAGCCCATCCGTTATACCAAATTTTAACCTTTCCTCGCTGCTCAATCCCATGTGGCTCATGCTTGCCGGATGAGAGACCAGCGTATCAACCGTGCCAAGCGAAACCGCTCTTACACACATTTGCAATCGATCAATAAATTGCTTTCCTGCTTCAATGCCACCCTTTACCTCAAAACTCATCAATGCCCCGGGATGTCGCATTTGCTTTATGGCAATCGCATGATCCGGATGCGAATCAAGGCCGACATAGTTCACCTTCTCAATAGCGCTATGCCCCGAAAGGTACTTCGCTACATCCACCGCATTGCTGCAATGCCGCTCCATCCGGATCTCAAGCGTTTTTAAACCATTCATTAATAAAAACGCATCAAAGGGACTTGTGTTTCCCCCAAGCAATCCCTGCCATTTCCACATCTTGCTTTTCATCAACTCAATATCATTACCTATCAATATTCCGCCGATAGATGTTCCATGTCCATTTAAAAATTTGGTAGTAGAATGAACCACGAAATCTACTCCGTATTTAAAAGGTTGCTGAAGAAATGGCGTAGCGAAAGTATTATCAACGGACACGATCAAACCGAATCGTTTGCTAATGGTTGTTATTGCAGCAATATCAACGCATTGCGTGGTAGGATTAGCCGGTGTTTCAATATGCACCATTTTAATGGCGCTATTATTCTTAAGGGCATCTTCTACCTCATTGTGATTCCGCATATCAACTATAACAGTGTGGATGCCTGCGTCGCCCAATACCTTGTGAAATAATTCGTGTGTGCCGCCATAGAGACTATAGTGCGAAAGAACCGCGTCGCCGGCTTTCAGATTGCCCATGAAAAGCGTGGTCATGGCTGCCTGGCCGCTTGCATGAAGCAAGGCTTTCAATTGCAGCGGCTCACCTTTGTCGTTAGTAAGTCCAAAAGCTTCCAGCGCAGCAATAGTTTCTTCCGCAGCGGTAAAGGTCGGATTGCCCCATCGTCCATATATCCTGCTTTTATCCTCGCCTGCAAAACGCTCCATTCCTTGTCGCGCAGTATCAAAAGTAAAAGTAGAAGTGGCGTAGATTGGAGTAAGGTGTGCATACTCTGCATTCCTATGCCCTGCAGTATGCAATGCGACGGAGCTGATACCTGATAATTTAAAATTGTTGCTTTCCATTGTATGAATCACTTAAAAGATTAGCACATTTTAACGTAGCAAAATTAAGTGAAACAGACCTGGGATTATATTTTGTCAATAGGCTAAAGAATGGTAATAAGTTTAGCTGGAATAATTGGAGGATTGGAATTTGTAGGAGACGAGGCTACCGGCCAAAGCATCCTCTTGCCGAACTTTATTTTCCTTCATAAATGGATGCACGAGTTGAAAGATATCTTCACTAATCTGGCGATAAGTCTTGATGACGATGGCCTCCGCATGCTGGCTGCATCTCATTTGCGTATCAATTTGTTTCTTAAATGCGTTGGTGCAGTCGTAGGTATCCATTGATATTGATAAGGCAATGGTGTTGTCTTTTGCAATGGTGTTATTGCAACATACAAGGAAGTTTACCAGGTAGTATTTCATAAGGGATTTTCAGAGGATTATAAAGAACAAATGTTAATGTATTTTATCAATTTACCTGTGGTTGCTTGCCGTTTTTTAATGTCGCAAAAATTCTACATTCAGTCATTTGTTATTCCACCAAACTGGGTAAAGGAATAAAAAACTTTTTTTGGTACAATTAATGTTTTACAAGTTTGAACAACTCAAATCAAATAAACATGAACAGATTATTCAGAGGCTTGATTGCCGGATACGGCGCAAAAAAACTTGGGGGAGGTTGCCTGAGTACGATTGTAATATTTCTGCTTATCTATTTTGCATTAGGGCAATGCAACTAAGGCAGAATGGTGACCACTTAGGCTTTTTAAATATTAAGCCTTTTTAGTAAATAAGTGCTCTGTTTCCGGGCGTTTCGTGTTGTAGTTGTTTCTCGGCAATTGCGGAAAAGCGCATAAACTTTTGTACCTTGCTTTATTGAAAATTTACATACTATGGCTAAGAGACAAACACCATATGAAACAGCCGACGGGCAAAGTTATCTTACTAAAAGGATTCTAATAGCTAAGGCAAAAGCTGCTGGTAAAAAAGCTGTGGAAAATGCAATGGAAGTAATGGGTTATGTTGTAATTGCAGAAGACAATGAGGTGGTACGTAAACATGCAGACGGCAGAAGAGAAGTAATTGCTGCAATTGAACAAGCGAATTAAATAACAACGTGTCTTGACCCTTTCTGATACCAACACCGCTCCACAATTAAGGCTAAGGGTATTTGCCGGACCTAATGGTTCCGGTAAAAGTACCATTGTAAAAGAAGTAAGCACAACTGTTGTAGATGATAAACCAGTAGATTTTGGTTATTATATAAATGCTGACGATATCACCCAGGATCTCAAAACATCCGGATTCTCCTTCTCTGTTTTTCAGATAAAAATCGATAACAAAAAGCTTCTTGAATTTGCAGAAGCATCAGGCTTGCTGGATGCAACATTCACCAGCAATCAATTTCAGAGGTGCTATACCATTAAGAGAAATGCAATACAACTGAGCGTTACCAAAAGCGCAGATAAGTTGGGACAAATTATCGCCCGATTTTTACGAGAAGAAATGCTTCGATTGAAAAAGCGATTCTCTTTCGAAACTGTTTTTTCTCATGAATCGAACCTGGATATCATGAGACGGGCAAATAATGATGGTTATAAAGTGTATTTATATTTTGTCAGTACGGAATCTCCAGAGATCAATAAATACCGTGTGGCACTGCGTGTTAAGAATGGTGGCCATGGTGTACCTCCCGATTCCATTGAAAGACGGTACTATCGTTCACTTAACCTTTTATATGATGCAGGGGAATTGGCTTACCAGGCGTTCTTTTTCGACAATTCAAAAGACGATGTACCCTTTGAACTATTAGCTCATTTTAAAAAGCAAGGCAAGAAAAAGAAATGGGACAAGATCAGTAAGACCAAACAAACCAACTGGTTCAAAAAATATTATGTTGCTAAAAAGGGGAAGAAAAATTCTTAGGCACAGGCAAGAAATCTAAAGTAAGTTTTAGTACCACAAATCAGAGAAGAAAGAAAGAAAAAATTTGGCACTATGCCCAGGTAATATCTTCGGGGTTGAGCGCTGCGATAAAATCATTTGCAGACATCTCACCTTTCTTAACCATTCCTTTCATTTCTGTAGGATCAAAAGTTAATCCTCCGGGGCCGCCACCTAATGGGGCAGATGGTCGGAACGTAAACAATTTAATCGGCAGTTTATCTTCATAAGGATTTTCACGCCCACGTATCTTAAAGAATTCATTTACCTGCTCGTTACTCACGCCACTGCGTTTCATCTTTCTTTTTACTGCATCGATATATTCAAGCGCCTCATTGTACTGGTTAGGTATGATAAGGTCATTCTTGCCCACATCGTCTGTAAAAATATCAATGGTCTTTTGCAAAATAGAAAATAAATCACCGTACTCCACATCATCAACTGTCTTGGCATCACCTGACAACAGGATCGTAAATATTTCTGTAGCGCCATTATCTATCGCCATTTGAATACCGGCATATTCCCTTACGCCTCCATCAACAAATTGGAAACCCGGATTGGGTTCGCCTGCTAAGTCCTTATTCACTTTTATCGGTGGCATAAAAACCGGCTGACATGCAGAAGCCATTACAGCCTTGCGGAAATGATTGGCATCGGCCAGGCTCTTTACTTCATAATTATTTCCTTCGGCAGGATCCTGTGCAGTCGTAAAAACCACCAGCTCACCAGACTGCAAACAAGTCGTTGTTAGAAATAGTTTTTTACCGGTAGTTAACAGGTCCTTATACCTTGCATCTGTGTAATGCTTTACTAAAAGATCCCATAGTGGATTTGCATCAAATATAGAATGTTCGCTCAGGCGATCTCCTAACCGGCCTTTCAAAACTATGTTCTCCGTTTTTTGCGTAGTGTATATTTTTTCCAGCAAAGGCATCTCCTTCATCGCCACGAGTGGAACAATCAAAGAGCCGGTACTGGTTCCTACAAAAATATCAAAATCAAGCCCAGGATACTCGTTGAATAATCTTTTGATAACACCCACAGCATAGGCTCCTTTGCAACCGCCGCCGCTAATAACTAATGCTCTCATAAAATATTTTTTAGTTGAATGGTTCCTTTACTTTTTTTACTTTGCTGATGCGGATTCCAAGGCCACTCTGTATCCACCAGTTGTTCAATTCGTAATCCCGGTGCAGCGTAAGCGCAAGCACAAGCTTGTTGCCAATATCCGCGTTAATGCCGCCACCCAATAAACGTTGCCGCTCACTGCCCCAGAGATGATCGATATTGATGTGTATATTCCCGCCTGTCCCAAAAGGGTTTAAGTTGAGACTTTTTAATTTAAAAGAAATGGTAGGACCTACTGCTCCCTGGATCTTCTTACCCGTATAAAAGCCATCCAGCACAATGCCTCCACGGATGGCATGTGGTACAATGGTAAACTGTGGCACCAGTTGCAATCCGCCGATGTATGCATCGGGAGCAGTGCCTTTGAAATTTGTGACCATCCCATTGTGCAATTTAAGATGCATAATAAACTCCTTTGGAAATTCGGTATCTGGTTGTTGAGCAACCAAATGGCAAGCAAACAAGAGGAGCAATATTTGACAGGATGCAAATTTCATAATTGATAATTTTTCCTGCTAAAAGTAATATGAATTATTTGGTTTTGCAATACCCTAAATGGCTAAGCCCAACGATAAATAATGTACCTATTGCTAAGCTGCGTAAACGCCACTTATAGTAAACAAGAAATAAAATAATGAATAATTTTTTTTTTGAACCCAGCACAAATTTTTCAATTAAGCTTCATTGGCAGCCAGTCCGCCGCGGCGGATCGCACTCTTATACATTTTATCAATGAGGAGCAAAATACCCAGGTCACTAATTTATCCCTTGATCAATATCAAAGACAAATTGCAGCGGTGAAATTTTATTTAAAGAATATTATACTGGAACCCTTAATCAATAATGATCTTTTTAAGTTTTTGATACATGAACGAGATGATCAACAGCAATATGCCCAGCATTATAAAAGCCGCTATTTTACCTCCTTCAGAAATATTACGAATGTCAAACAGGAATAGCTTTATTAGTGCAACGGAAAACAGCGCCAGCGAGATAATACGCAGTGTTTTATATTTATGTCGCATACCAAGCCACATGATTGCAAAGGAACAAAGCGCCCATACAATTGTTAGTCCGGCTTTTGAATATTGTTGCAATGAAACATCGATCTGCTGGACGGCAGTTGCAAGCACATAAGCATGCATACATTCCAAACTGAAAAAGGTTACCAATATACTATTGACAAGCCAGATATATAGAGTGCGTTCGTCTAAAGAACCCGACTCGTTTTTCCTAAAAGTAATGATGGCCCGATAAATTAAATAAAGCAGTACAACCGCTGCCATCCAATGCACCCATAAATGAATAGCTGGATACTTATCAGCTAAAACCCCATTTCTCAAATGGATAACATTAACGGTACTAAAGAAGTACATTATTACACAACCTGCAATCAAGAGTTGACGCCAACGTGCACTTACACTTAACTGGAATTTATCGATCAACCATAGCAGCAATGCTATAAACAAATAAGTGATCAATTGGTGCCAGGTATTCGGCACATCTAAATTTTGATTGTTATAAAAATATAAGTTTACGCCAAACACACATGTCAGGTAAAAAAGAGTTGCAGCTATCATTATCATTGCTGTAGCTGCAATATTATTCCTGATACCAACTATATAAGTGCCAGCACTTTGTTCCTTGCGAAGTAATACCGCATAAATAGCAAAGGCAAGTACGGCTACAATATTTGTTATAAATCCCTGCAAGCCTTTATAAATTATTAAAAGGTGATCACCATTAAGATCATTTGATTTTTGCCAATCCACCAGCAAACTGATGAGCATCAATGGCATGATTATAAAAGATGAATATTTGAAGACTATGATCTTGCTGCGTTGGTACAACCAATAAAGCAAAACAAACTCTGCACTCCAAAAAAGTGTTATGGTATGTCCATGTAATTGTATAGGAATAGCGAGTGAAATAAAAGTTAGTGCAAGGCCAATAAGTAAATACAATAAATTTTTATCTCCCTTGCCCGTGATGTAAAAATATGCGGCCAAACAAAAATTGATCGCTCCCAACGATAGTGTAAATAATCCCTGGTATGCACCCTCATTCCAATATTGTAAATTGGTCATCCCCGCTGCATAATAAGCGAACGTTATTGCGATCAGCATTGAAAAATCCAGCCCTTTGAAATCCTGCCTAGTTCGTACGTTATAGATCATACTCATGCCCAGAAATAATACATAGAACGCAGTGCTAAAAGCCAGCGAATTTTTGTACAGCAGAAACTGGTTGCTCATTAAAGTGCTTTGCAGTAGCCACCCTCCATAAATTATAGCGGTAAAAAAAAGTGCGATCACATTTAACGCCTGCCATTTTTTAAAATAAGCCAGGGCAAGCATCCCCATATTTAAGATGAGGAGATAGGTAAATAATACAATATAATTTCCGGCGCCTGAGCTAACCAGGAATGGAGTTATAAATCCACCAATAGCAGCGATGATCGCTAACTCCAACCTGTTATAAACAAGTGAAATCGCGACAGCAAACATGGTGATTATAACCATTATCACGAACGCGGTTGTTTGCGAAAACAACTGGTATGACTGGAAAGCAAATGCTATGGAAAAATAAAATACAGCAATGCCTCCACCAGCCAATACTGAACTAAATGAGCGGTAAGTATTGCGTAAATAATGTGCAAGCGCTACCAGGATAATACCGCAAAGAATACCAATACCAACCCTTCCTGCCTCTTTGATCCAGTTTTGATCGATTGCATATTTTACAAAGAATGCTATGCCTAAAACCAATACTGTGATGCCAATTTTATTCACCAGGTTTTCACCGATAAACTTTTCAAGATCCGGGTTATTGAGTAACCACTTCTGGTACCAGCTTTCGGCCGGCATTGTGGGGCTATATGTTTGCTTCGGAATAGCGGGCGTTGTATTTTGTTCTTCATTAACCGGGGGGCCAGACGAATCAAATATTGGCTGTAATTCGGGAGGCTGGTGTTGCTCAGGAACTGGTGTAACTGGTTGTTTTGCTTTTTCCGATGGTGGCTGCGGACGCCATTGAACTATCTTTTCATCTGTTGGCCTGATCGTCTCTTCACTTTCCTTTATTTCATCCAGGGCCTTTTTAATTTCAAGCAGTTCTTTTTTTAATGATAAAAAACTTTGGTGAGTGCGATCGGCAGTTTTTCTATGAAAGGATTTAATGTTGAATAATAGTATAATGATGATCAGCAGTGCAATAAAAATCAAAGCTTCCATGGCGAATGTTTGTAGCGTATTGTGCAACAAGATAAGCTGCTCCTACTGAAACAGGGGAAATATATTGAAGGCTTTATCGTAAAATGATCAGGTCTTAATCTCTAAGAATATCGGACAGTGATCACTATGTTTTACATCAGGATAAATGTCTGCATCTACCAGTTGATCCT
The DNA here is from genome assembly GCA_039922055.1 of Ferruginibacter sp. Lineage (GTDB taxonomy): Bacteria > Bacteroidota > Bacteroidia > Chitinophagales > Chitinophagaceae > Ferruginibacter. The sequence goes on along the minus strand of JBDSAP010000259.1, from coordinate 809 downwards.
TCAAAGGTTCGGTCACGGTAATATAATCAATGCGCCACCCTTTGTTGTTTAATCTAACTGTTGGAAAGCGCTGGCTCCACCAACTATACCGGTGTGGTTCGGGATGAAATACCCTGAATGTATCTATCCAGCCACTACTCAAAAATTTTGTCATCCATTCTCTTTCCTGCGGTAAAAATCCGCTGCTATTTTTATTGCCTTTAGGGTCGTGTATATCGATCTCCTGGTGAGCAATATTATAATCACCGCATAAGATGAGTTTGGGATATTGCTTTCTTAAATTCTCCAGGTATTCATGAAATTGATCCAGCCACTCATATTTAAATTGCTGGCGAAGATCGCCACTGGTACCGGACGGAAAATAAGCATTGATAAGACGTATATCTCCAAAGTCGAGTTGTATCACACGGCCCTCTGCATCACTCACAGGAATATTGCAACCGATACAAATGTTATCAGGTTTTATTTTTGTAAACACAGCAACGCCACTGTATCCTTTTTTTTCAGCACTGAACCAATGATGTTCAAAACCCAACGCTTCCAATTGCTTTGTATCCAGGTCATCTTTTGTAGCCTTGGTTTCCTGCAGGCAGATGACATCAGCAGGATTTGTTTTTAACCATTCGATGAACCCCTTTTTTAAAGCTGCACGAATACCATTAACGTTGTAAGAAATAATGCGCATATCAATCTGTTTTTTGAGTTGGTAAATCTACAATTTTATTCTTTTGGCACTGGTTCGTTTATTCAAAGATTGTCTAAAGAAACCAACATCATAATGCACTTTACAAGGATGAATTTATTTTTCG
>JBDSAP010000258.1:0-11469 GCA_039922055.1 Ferruginibacter sp. | reverse complement strand
CAAACTTTCAGTAACGAATACGATATTCCTTGCATCGGACTTCCAGGCACAATTGATAAAGATATTGCAGGCACTGATTTTACGATTGGTTTTGATACGGCCGTAAACACAGCGGTGGAGGCCATTGATAAGATACGTGACACTGCCGATGCCCATGACCGCCTGTTCATAATTGAAGTGATGGGCAGAGATGCGGGTTATATTGCTTTGCACAGCGGGATTGCAACCGGCGCTGAAAATATTTTGATACCCGAAAGAAAAACAGATATTGAAGAGATCATCAAATCGTTGGCGGAAAAAGAACGACGCCATAAATTGGTAAACCTGATCGTGGTGGCAGAAGGTGACGAATTTGGAGGCGCTGATTATGTAGCAAAAGTTATTAAAGAGCGCCTGCCAATCCAGGAAGTTCGGGTTTGTATCCTTGGCCATATCCAAAGGGGCGGTTCTCCAAGTTGCTTCGACAGGCTGATTGCCAGCAGAATGGGATATTCGGCGGTAGATTGCCTGATGGAAGGGAAGTTCAATGTCTTCGTAGGAATGGTAAATAATCGCATGCACTATACGCCGTTGAATGAGGCGGTAAAAAAGAAACAGCGCATCAGCGAAGAGTGGATGAAGATCGTTAAGATATTAGCCAGTTAACTAAATAGGAACTGGTAAATTGTTCGTTTAAATATTTTGATATTTTTACAGTGCACTTAACACCGTTCTTTAATACAAAATTCTCTTCACTAATAAGATTGCTGCTTTGTCTCCCTCTTATTCTTGAAAAACCCATTTAGTAAATAACTCCATCGCACCTGCTTTGAATCTTATAAAACCTGAACTAAAAATTATGAATACAAAAATCACCAAATATCTCCACCGGGAAATGGATAAGGAAGCCGGCATTCAGCACTCTATTAAAAGAACAAAAATTGTAGCCACAGTAGGTCCTGCTTGCTCTACGTATGATAAACTGTTAGAACTTGTGAGGGCTGGTGTAAATGTATTTCGGCTCAATTTTTCTCATGGAGCTTATGAAGACAAATCTAAGATAATAGAATATATCAGGCAGATCAATGATACGCAGCCTTTCAACATTGCCATATTAGGTGATTTGCAAGGACCAAAACTGCGGGTGGGAGATTTACAAAATGGACAGATAGAATTAGTGCCCGGCAGTAGTTTTATTTTTACCACGGAAAAAGTAATAGGTACTGCGGAAAGAATCTATGTAAGCTATCCCAATCTTGCCAAAGATGTAAAAGTTGGTGAGCGTATATTTTTGGATGATGGTAAAATGGAAGTAAAAGTAGAAGAGATTCTTAATGATACAGAAGTAAGAATATCGGTAACTCTTGGGGGAATTTTAACGCCTAAAAAAGGGGTAAACCTTCCCGATTCCGCATTAACAATGCCATCACTTACCGAAAAAGATATTGCTGATCTTGACTACATACTCGATAACAACCTTGACTGGATCGCTCTTTCATTTGTACGAAAAGCAGAAGACATTATTGAGCTTAAAAAACGCATTAAAGCAAGGAACAGCAAGGCGAAAGTAATTTCCAAAGTGGAAATGCCTGAAGCACTGAAAAATATTCGTGACATCATTGTGGAGAGTGATGGTATAATGATCGCAAGGGGCGATCTTGGTGTTGAAGTTCCGGTAGAACAAGTACCATTGATACAAAAAGAGATCATTCGTAAATGTATGCGCAGGGCCAAGCCGGTGATAGTTGCTACGCAAATGATGGAGAGCATGATGGACCGCACCAAGCCAAACCGCAGTGAAGTTACAGACGTAGCCAACGCAGTATTGGAGGGTGCCGATGCAGTAATGCTGAGTGGCGAAACCGCCATGGGCCACTACCCTACCCTTGTTGTAGAAATGATGAGTAAGATCATTTTGGAAGTAGAACGCAATGCTTATGATTATGACCGTGATGATATTCTTACACCACAAAAGCATTCCCCCTCCCTGTTAAGTGATGCATTGTGCTATAGCGCCTGTAAAATGGCGCAGGACGTAGGTGCAAATGCATTAGTTGGAATGACTCAGAGCGGTTACACAGGATTTATATTGAGCAGCTATCGTCCAAAAGCGCCCCTGTATGTTTTTAGCAAAGAAAAAACATTGATCAACCAGTTAAGTCTGAGTTGGGGTATCCGGGCAATTTATTACGCGGAAGAAGAAAGCCTTGACACTATCTTTCACGACCAGATCAATATTTTAAAAGAAAGAGGGTTTATCAATTCCGGAGATGTAGTTGTAAGCACCGGAAGCACACCAATAGCATTGCATTTACCAACAAATCTCATAAAAGTCACAAAGGTAGATTAGTAATAATACTTCAATAAAAAAACGCGATAAGGTCAAGGATCTTATCGCATTTTTTGTGAGGGTATATCCCGTTCAAATTGATGGAGATGACTCTTGAACTCTGTTTAATTGTTCAGTTTTTTGTTAAGTTCACGTTACGTGAACGAGGTAAAAAAGTGAACAGTATTTGTTTTTGACAACATCGTTCACTACTTTTGATTGTTCACGTTACGTGAACAATTACTTTTTATGAACGAAAATGAGATAATACACGGAGCACTGGAGCGACTTGCAGAGCAAACAGGTATGCAAGGCCGATGGAATCCGACTGGAAGTGAACCAGATGGAGAACTTGACTTATATATGCCAGGTAAAGATCTCCACCTGTTTGTTGAAGTGAAAAAAGAACTCAGACAATATATGCTGCCCAATATATTTGAAATGGCTAAGAAGTATCAACCGTTGATGATAGTGGCAACAAATATCTTTCCTACTTTAAAAGAAATGCTCCGGGAGAAAAAAATAGGTTATCTCGATACAGCAGGAAATATTTATGCTCAAACAGGAACTAATTTCATCTGGATCGATGGAAACAAACCAATCAAAGAAAAAAACACTGTAAAGAACAGGGCATTTACTAAAACCGGTTTGAAGACTGTGTTCTATTTACTGCTTAATAAAGATGCGATCAATATGCCTCATCGTAAATTGGCTGAGGCAACAGGTGTAGCACTTGGGAACATTAAAAATGTAATAGAAGGCCTAAAAGAAGCCGGATTTATTTTAAAGGTAAATGATACAACAATAAAGCTTCAAGAGAAAAAAGCTTTGCTTGACAGATGGATAACCGGGTATCGGGAAACTTTAAAGCCAACATTATTGCTTGGCAGGTATAGATTTTGGGATAGAGACAAATTAAAAAACTGGCAAACATTACCCATCCAGATTGGAGAAGATACATGGGGTGGTGAGCCTGCGGCGGAATACTTCACAAATTATTTAATGCCCACAACTCTTACGTTGTATACGGAGCGGAAAGCGGCCTTATTAACCAAGTGGACCTTAATTCCTGATGAAAAGGGAGATGTGCACTTTTATAAGAAATTCTGGAAAGATGAAATAAATAATCTTAAAGAATATGCACCTCCATTGTTGGTGTATGCGGATCTCATGATGACTGATGATCCGAGGTGCCAGGAAACAGCACGAATGATTTACAACAAATTTTTAATCGATGAATTTAAGTAGGATAAGAGAGGGCGAATTGAAAGATGTCTTCGATGAAATAGCCTTTTTATAAGACACATGATTGCAGAAACAAAAGAAACGGTTGAGAAGAGTGTTCGGCTTTTGAAAAACATTCTTGTAGCACTTGACTAATCTTGCATACGCAGTAAAACTAAAGTTTAGGATGATGTTTTCGCAGCTATAAACTTCAGCAAATTCCGCTTAGCCTGGTTTTTTATTTTGCGTTGAAAAAAAGAATTCCAGCCAAACAATTCGCCGGTTAAACCGAGCGCCTGCTTGCTCCATTTGTGAATACTGAAACCGTCGCTGTGTTCAACAATTTTACCATTCGCAAAACGCATATTTGCTTTTATTTTATTCACCACTTTCCTGCCCGTTTTTGAAAAGGTATAAGTAGCTACCCAATCGCAGGTATAGTATTCATCATCCAGTGCTATTATGTTACCATAGGTCAAAGAAAAGTCTTTAGCATTTTTACACAGCATTTCCCACATGTATCTCGCCTCATCTCCTTTCAGCAAACCAAATACCGGATCAAAAAATACGATGTCATCACTATAACATTTGTTCATGCCGGCATAGTCCAGCTTTTGAAAAGAACTATAAAAGTTATTGATCAACTCTTCATTTGAATTCATCTTTAGTGGTTTAGTTTTATTAAATTGAGCACTCAATAATTTGATATGAAAAAATATTTTGCTGCGGCCTGCCTGCTGCTTTCAAGTATTTCATTATTGGCGCAAACTGTTGACAGCGTATGGGTCACAAACAATTATACAAAAATTGAGCGACAAATAACGATGAGGGATGGAGTTAAGTTGTTTACAGCTATTTATGCTCCTAAAGATAAAAGTGAAAAACACCCCATCCTGATGTCCAGAACTCCTTACTCCTGCGCTCCCTATGGCGAAGATAAATTTATGGCATTATGGAACACTTATCTTCCCCCTTATCTAAAAGAAAATTATATCATCGTTTTCCAGGATGTACGTGGCCGTTATATGAGCGAGGGCGAGTTTATGGATGTACGACCGTTTAACAAAAATAAAAAAACGAGCAAAGATATTGACGAGGCCAGCGATAGCTACGATGCAATTGATTGGTTAATTAAAAATGTTGAAAACAATAATGACAGGGTTGGCGTGTTGGGTGTTTCTTATCCCGGATTTTATTCCACAGAAGCGGCATTGAGCGGTCATCCTGCTTTGAAGGCAGTTAGCCCACAGGCTCCTGTAACCAATTGGTTCATTGGCGATGATTTTCATCATAAGGGCGCTTTCTTTATGATGGATGCTTTTTCTTTTTACCCCACTTTTGGCAAGCCGCATCCTTTACCTACAAAGAATTACGGTGAGGGATTTTCCACACCGATAAAAGACAACTATAAATTTTATTTACAGGCCGGGGCAATCAAAAATCTATCTGCAATGATTGGTGACAGCATTAAATTCTGGCATCAGATGTACCAGCATCCCAACTACGATGAATGGTGGAAGGCAAGAGATGCACGGACCGGTTTGTACAATGTAAAACCAGCCATGCTTTGGGTGGGAGGATTGTTTGATGCAGAGGATTGCTGGGGGGCATGGAATACTTATAAAGCATGTGAAAAACAAAGTCCGCAAACAAGTAGCAGAATTGTAATGGGGCCCTGGTATCATGGTCAATGGCGCAGGGAGGGTAGCTTTTTGGGTAATGTGCGTTTTGGCAGCAATACATCAGAATGGTACCAGCAAAATATTGAGATCCCATTCTTCAATTTTTACCTGAAAGACAAGGGCAATATAAACGACCTGTCGGAGGCTAATATATTTTTCACCGGTGAAAATAAGTGGAGAAAGCTACCAGAATGGCCATCGAAAAATGTTGAGGAAAAGAATTTATATATAAGGTCTGATGGAAGTTTATCCTTTGACAAACAGTCTGAATCTTCACCAAAAAACACAAATAGACGGACTGCTGCTTACAATGAATATGTGAGTGATCCTTCGCACCCGGTGCCGTATACCGAAGATGTACATGAAGAACGCACCAGGGAATACATGACTGACGACCAGCGCTTCGCTTCGAGAAGGCCTGATGTGTTAACATTTGAAATGCCGGAACTCACCAGCGACCTTACGCTTGCAGGGCCGGTAATAGCGGATCTCGTTACAAGCATCAGCTCAACGGATGCGGATTTCGTTGTAAAACTGATAGATGTTTTCCCGGATGACTTTAAATATGATTCTTCCGATTTGGGAAATGGAAAAGATTATCCAATGGGCGGATACCAAATGCTGGTGAGGGGTGAGATCATGCGGGGGAAATTCAGGAACAGTTTTGAAAAGCCGGAACCTTTTGTACCGAATAAACCTACCCATGTAAAGTTCGAGTTACCGGATGTGGCCCACACATTTAAAAAAGGCCACCGCCTGATGATACAAATTCAAAGCAGTTGGTTTCCTTTATCTGACCGCAACCCACAAAAATTTACGAACATCTATTCCGCCAATGCCAGTGACTATCAAAAGGCGTCTATCAGGATCTATCATGATCTAAACAACCAAACAAAATTCATCTTACCTGTTTTAAAATAGCATGTAAAACGCTCGAAATACACTTACACAAAAACCATAAATAATGCATAAAACTCTCCTCCTACTTGCCCTTCTTACCTCCTTATTTGGTACGGCTCAAGACAACATTAATATAATACCTACCCCTGCGAAGCTGGAATTGCCAGCTCAAGCTGGCGCCTTTATTATAACGAAAAATACTCCCCTGGTGCTGGAAGGTAGCGGACTTCAAAAATCCGCCGCATTCTTTAACGATTACCTGCAAAAATTTTATGGGTTTAAATTGAAGGTATCGAACAATGCAAAAGCTCAACATGCCATTATTCTTAACTATGAAAGGCTGGATAATGAGATACCGGGCGCTTACAATATGGAGGTAACACAAAAAGGTGTTTACATCGCAGGCGATAATGAAACAGGCGCTTTCTATGGTATTCAAACGTTGATACAATTGTTGCCGGTAATCGCAGGTAACGAATTATCGATTCCTTTTGTATCGATCAATGATCAGCCCCGGTTTGCGTACCGGGGAATGCACCTTGATGTGGGCCGTCACTTTATGCCAGTTGCATTTGTAAAAAAATACATTGACTATCTCGCCTTGCATAAGCTGAATAATTTCCACTGGCATTTAACTGAAGACCAGGGCTGGCGCATTGAAATAAAAAAATATCCTTTACTAACTAAAGTGGGTGGTTGCCGGGCGCAAACATTAGTTGGCAGGTACGGCAGCAATAAATATGATGGAGAAAAATATTGTGGCTTCTATACCCAGGCCGAAATAAAGGATGTGGTAAAATATGCGGCAGACCGCTACATAAATGTGATCCCCGAAATTGAAATGCCTGGTCATGCAATGGCTGCTATTGCTGCTTATCCTGAATTAAGTTGCACACCTGGCGAGCCAAAAAAGGCTGCCGAAACCTGGGGTGTTTTTCCGGATGTGTTCTGCCCAACGGAAACCACCTTTAAGTTTTTAGAAAATGTACTGGACGAAGTGATGGCCTTGTTCCCATCCAAATACATTCATATCGGGGGCGATGAATGCCCGAAGGATGCCTGGAAAAAATCTGATTTCTGTCAGCAATTGATCAGGGATAAGGGTTTAAAAGATGAACATGGGTTACAGAGTTATTTTATTCAAAGGATAGAAAAATATATCAACAGCAAAGGAAAAAAAATAATCGGGTGGGATGAGATCCTCGAAGGCGGATTGGCGCCAAATGCAACCGTAATGAGCTGGCGTGGCGAAGAAGGCGGTATTGAAGCTGCCAAACAAGGTCACGATGTGATCATGACACCTGGCAGTCATGTTTATTTTGATCACGCACAAATAAAGAAAGAAGATAGCGTAACGATAGGTGGCTACCTCCCTTTGAAAACAGTGTACAGTTATGAGCCCATACCTTCGCAATTGAGCGCCACCCAGGCAAAACACATATTGGGCGCACAGGCTAATATGTGGACAGAATATATGAGGTATCCATCGAAAGTGGAGTACATGCTATTTCCACGTCTCAGTGCATTGTCGGAAGTATTATGGAGTCCCAGGGAAAAAAGAGATTGGAAAGACTTTGAAAGAAGGCTACCTGCTATGGTACAGCGATATGAACTCTGGAAAGCAAATTATAGCAGAACAGGCCTGCTAGAGAAGGGCGATTAGCCTGGAAGGTCTGTTATTTACAGTTTATCGTTTTAGGTTTTGGGTTGTAGGCAAAAAAAAAGGGCCCGAATAGAAATTCAGCCCGTTTTAAAATCCAATATCCTATGAAAAACCAAAGTATTAACGCTGGTTCGCTAACAGTATTGTGAAGAGGTCTAAAAAAAATAAAAATATTTTCTTTGCCCATGGGATTTGAAGGAGGAATACAGGCCAGCCTTTGTTAGTATAAGACACAAAAGCGATGTCGAAGACATTCTACAACGGAATGGCCGGATTGTCTAATACATACGTGCGGTGATAAGTTCAACTTTGTAGTGCAAACATCCTTACTACACAGTCTGAATCAAATTTTATGAAATACTACTTTGTAAACTACCTTGTATTTGACAACAAAGAAATAGTTGAAAAAAAATGGATCGGAGTTCCCTTGCACCATTTTGCAAATACTAATGACTTCAAGCTAATGATCAGCAGGCAGAAAGATTCCGTCAAAAGTCCAGAGGCCATTATTATTGAAAGGTACAAACAGGTAACAAAAGAAGAGTTTTATCATAAGACACCCATCTCAGATTAATTCTCCTTATGGCATTGCTATCTCAAATAGATTTTAGTAATCCACCATCTATGGGAATATTAGCACCTGTAATATAGGCCGCATTGGCAGAGGCTAAAAAAGCAACCAGGTAGCCAAATTCAGCAGGCTCGCCAAAGCGCCTTGCAGGAATATTTGTCTTCATCATATTTTTATATTCTTCCACATTTATGCCTTTACTTGTTGCCTGGGTTCCGTAGATTTCGTTCAGTCGCTCGGTATCAAAATAGCCGGTCAGAATGTTATTCACGGTAATACCAGAAACCGCCAATTCAAGCGACAGCGTTTTAGCCCAGGTTACTACAGCAGATCGAATACTATTGGATAACACAAGGTTTTGAAGTGGCTCCTTTACACTTATAGAAGCAAGGTTAATGATACGTCCATAGTTTCTATTGCGCATTCCGGGTATAGCTTCCATAGTCAGGAATACCGTTGTTTTAAAAAGCAGGTCGAAGGCTTGCTGATAATCATCGACATTTTTATCTAATGCCCCACCTGCCGAAGGACCGTTGGTATTGTTGATGAGTATATCTATTTGGTGATTCTGGAAATATGTGGCAACGATCGATTTAAATTTTTCAAGATCCGTAAAATCAATTGCGAGATAATTATGCTGCTGACCGAATGGCGTTGGCAACGTTGCCACCAAAGCTTTTAGTTTTTCTTCATTGCGGGCCATAATAGTAACTGTAGCGCCGCTTTCTGCTAACTGCATCGCAATTGCTTTTCCTAATCCCCTGCTTCCGCCACCTACCAATGCTTTGCGGCCTTTTAATGATACTTCCATAGTTACCTATAATCTTCTCTTACCGGTGAAAAAATATCTAACAATTTACAATCCGTAATTGCCATACCACCATGTGGTGTATTGGAAGGAATAACAACTACTACACCAGGCTCGTATACTTTGCGTTCACCGTTAATAGTCAATTCAAATTTACCCTCTACCACCTGGCTTATCTGTTCATGTACATGTTGATGAACCGGCATCATTGAACCGGCACTCACTTCTAAAAAAGCTAACGTCATGCTTTCTGAATGAATATATTTTGCTCTGAAGCCTTTGGTGATTTCCCGGGATTCTATTTCTGACAATTGTATGTCCATATATTTTATTAAATAATTTTGAATACTAAAATTAGCACAATTGCTATATTGAAAATGATTAACAAAGTGTAAATTGAAAGAATAGCAAACCAAAGCAGCACAAACATCAACATATATTGCGCAAGGGGCAAAAAAGTGAGTCGGATCGTTGCTCCAATTATACATTTTTCGTTCAGACCTTAGTAGAAAATAAATGACTTAAATAATTCGACCTTATTACCTTCTTAAAAGTTAGAGTAAGTAGTAAGGTAATAAGGTCGGACCTCTTCAATGAATGATTCTACTAAAGTTGAAAACCAGTTACCAGTTTTCAACCTTAGGTAAATGGAAAGAGATATTTTTTCAAATTAAAAATTGAAAAGTCACGAATTTATCCCTTAAGAAGTATAACAAATATGAGAAATAAAGAAAATTCATAAATCAGACATCAAACATCATACATCAGACATTAAAATCATGGTCACTTATATATTAATGGTTCTCTTAGGTCTCATCATAGGTCTTATCATTGCCTTTGCACTTCGGGCCGCTGCACGGCAACAACTGCTTTCCGCAAATGAGCAATTGCTACAGGAGCGACAAACTGTTCAGTTGTTGCAACAGGACAAGCTTTTACTGCAAAAAGAAAGAGAAGCCCTGCTGGTAAGAACATTGGAAGCAGAAGGCGCCAATAAATTTATGCAACAGGAACTCGAGGATTATCATCAATTGCGGCAGCACCACCAAGACCTGCAAAATAGCTTTGCAAACCAACAGGCAAAGTTGGATAATGCCGCAGAAAAATTAGCCACACAAAAAGAAGAACTGGCGTCTTTGTCTGAACAATTCCGGTTTGAATTTAGAAACCTGGCGCAAGGAATATTGGACGAAAAAACAGAAAAATTCACACAGGTGAACGAAGAAAAAATCAAAGCGATCCTTGATCCTTTAAAAATTGAACTGGTGGATTTTAGAAAAAAGGTGGATGACACTTATGACAAGGAAAGTAAGGAGCGATTTACGCTTGGGAAAGAAGTACAGCGACTAATAGAAATGAGCCAACTGGTGAGCCAGGAAGCGAACAATCTCACTACCGCCTTAAAAGGAAATAATAAACAGCAGGGCAACTGGGGCGAAATGATATTGGAAAGCATTCTCGAATACAGCGGCCTCACTAAAGGACGGGAATACCTGGTGCAGGAATTTATAAGGGACATTGCTGGTAACATTATTAAAGATGAACATGGTAAAGGCTTGCAGCCGGATATCACCATTCTTTATCCTGATCAACGCAGCATAATCATTGATTCAAAAGTTTCGCTGGTTGCCTGGGAGCAGTGCATGTGTGCAGACGACATTGTTGCGCAGAAACAATACCTGAAGGAACATATTCAATCTATCCGAAATCATATTGATGGATTGAGCCGCAAAAATTATCCACGTTATGCGCAGGCGCTGGACTATGTTTTACTTTTTATTCCTATTGAACCAGCGTTCCTGGAAGCGGTGAGATCGGATCTGCATTTGTGGAAGTTTGCCTATGATAAACGGATCATGCTGGTAAGTCCTACGAACTTGCTTGCCGTGTTAAAGATTATAGCAGATCTGTGGAAGGTAGAGCAACAGAACAGGCATGCAACTGAAATTGCGGACAAGGCCGGCGCCCTATATGATAAGTTTGTAGGGTTTTTAGAAAACCTTGAACAGGTTGGTAAAAAGCTGGAGGATGCAAGTAATTGTTACAACAGCGCCTTTAAACAATTGAGCAGCGGCCGCGGAAACATTATTACCAGGGTGGAAGAATTAAAAAAGATGGGCGCCAATGCAAGCAAACAATTACCGGTTAAATTGCTTGCGGAGTTAAACAACCCCGATGAATAACCAGCCCGCCTTGTAATTTTGCGGGTACAGCTTTATACAAAATAATTATAAATGGATAGCCTTACTATTGCAAAGCCGCAGGTAGAAATTGATGCGGCGATAAAGGAACTGATAGCGGAACAAACAGAGC
>JBDSAP010000257.1:0-28230 GCA_039922055.1 Ferruginibacter sp. | reverse complement strand
TGTCACATTTTCAAATTTGCTAATTTGCTTAAGTGTACAACCCTCCGTTTACTGAGATCACTTCCCCGGTAATATATGCTGCTTCGGCAGATGCTAAAAATCCTACTGCATGGGCAACTTCTTCCGCCGTGCCGAAACGCTTTACCGGGATCATAGCTTTCAATTCATTTTCATCCAGATCACCGGTCATGTCTGTTTTTATAAAACCGGGTGCAACCGCATTTACCGTCACATTTCTTTTAGCCACTTCCTGCGCCAGCGCTTTAGTAGCGCCGATCACTCCAGCTTTAGCGGCAGAATAATTAGCTTGTCCGGGCAGGCCCTTTATACCGGATAAAGAAACCACGTTAACGATCCTTCCATATCTTTTTAATAACATGCCATTCAATACCAGGCGGGTAACATAGAAAAACCCATCAAGGCTGGTCCTTACCACACTTTCCCATTGCTCATCTTTCATCCACATCATCAAACCATCGTCCTTGATGCCCGCATTGTTCACCAGCACTTCGATATGCTTGTCGGTATTATTAGTTATCCAGTCACCCAGCACTGTTTGAATTTCCTCTTTTTGTGAAACATCAAATTTTAGTAACTCCCCATCGCCACCCTTATCTTTTATTGCATTAAGTGTATTATTCGCTTCATCCAGGTTGCTTTTATAATTTACTATAACATAATACCCGAGGTCTGCCATTTTATAGCAAATAGCCCGGCCAATGCCCCTTGAGCCACCTGTAACTAATGCGCATTTCATTTGCTGATTCGACAATGATTTAATTTTATTATGTAAGAGAATTATTATTTTAAAAGACTGCTGCCATTTGACGCAGGAATGTTACCGGGCTTAGACGTGATAACCGGGTCGGATTTTTCAAAATAGGATTTTACCTTTTCGAGGTCTTTGTATTTAGGTTTGTCTTCAACAAAATTTGGAAATATTTTCCTGATGGCGCTGTATACCGCTTTGGTGTTAGGAGACAACCTGCTTACACAATCCAGCCAATCTATCGCCTGCAACACCGTCATCATCTGTATCGCCAGCACTTCAAATGAATTATCGATCACCCGCTTTGTCATCAGTGCCGCGTTGCAGCCCATGCTCACGATGTCCTGGTTATCGTTATTGTTGGGAATGCTGTGCACATACATTGGGAAAGAAAGGGTTTGATTTTCCGCAACTGTGGAGGTAGCAGTAAATTGCATTCCCTGCATACCGAAATTAAAGCCGAGCACGCCAAGATTAACAAATGGCGGAAATTTCTGGTTCAGCTTTTCATTTAAAAGATAGTTAAGCTGCCTTTCAGATAACATAGATAATTTAGTAATAGCAATTTTTAGCTTATCCATTTCCAGCGAAACATAATCTCCATGGAAATTCCCGCCATGAAAAATATTTTTGTTCTTGTGATCGATCACCGGGTTATCATTAACCGAGTTTAGCTCATCCACCACTACTTTTTCCGCCTGGGCGATGGTATCGTAAATGGGGCCTAATACCTGGGTAACGCACCTCAATGAATAGTATTCCTGCACCTTATCCGTGAACACTTCCTGGTCAAGGTTGTCCGGATTATATAAATGCTCCGAACGATCACGGATCATTTTACTGCCGGATAAGATTTCTCTTAGCATCGAAGCAATTTTATTTTGGCCTTTGTGCTGCTTTACAATATTGAGTTCATACGAATAATGATCATCAAATGCCTCCACTATTTCATTGATCATTGCCGAAAGCATTACGGACCACTCCAATAGTTTACGGGCCTGAATAATATTCAGCATGCCAATACCCGTCATCGCCGATGTACCGTTGAGGATTGCTAATCCTTCCCTGATATGAATGGTAAGCGGCTTTATATTTAGTTTCTGAAAAATATCGATGGTTGGATAAACTTCCCCCTCGTAAACTACTTCGCCTTCGCCGATCAAAACCAATGCAAGATGTGCCAACTGAACAAGGTCGCCACTGGCGCCAACGCCACCATGCTCGAATATGCAGGGAAAAACGTTTTTGTTGATGAGGTCTGTCAGTAATTCCACCACATCCGTGTTTACACCGGAATAGGCTTGTATCAGGCTGTTGAGCCGGGCAATCATTACGGCTTTCACCAATACCGGTGACACTAGATTACCTCCGCCCGAACTGTGACTGCGAATAAGGTTGTATTGAAGTTGTAGCAGGTTTTCTTCGCTTACCTTGTATTGGGCCATCGGGCCAAAACCTGTATTGATGCCGTAGATCAGCTTATTGGCAGAAAATGCTTTGAGGAAATTGAAATTAATATCCACCTGTTCCACAGCAGAAGCATCTAAAACCACGGCCTTACCCTTGAACAGGATTTCGGAAAAATCATTTAAGGAAAGGGCTCTTTCTCCAACATGTATCATGTGCCAATAATTATATCAACTATTTTGTTTACAAAAGGGGCAAAACTAAAACAAAGATTTCAGATATTTACTTTTTGGCAAATGAGGTATTATTGCGGGTTTGATTTTTGTTTTCCGCCCGCCGCATATAACCATTTGTACCAATATAGCTATTGAATATAGATTTATTTCGTTGATTGAATACCATTTGTTTAAAGGTTTTTCTTTTGTTCAATAAATTTAAATATTTTTATTTTCTTTCCTTACTTATAAAACAAAACTACCAACAAATGAGCGTATTAAACCGATGCCTGTTGTTTACCAGCTTTGTGCTGGTCGCCTTTACTACACAGGCCCAAAAACTGAAGCTTACCGATGGAGATCTTTCGGTTTTAAAAGATCAAACTTCTATCAATTTCGAATTTACTTACGATAATATGTCGGTGGGTAAATTTGACAAGGAAAAAGATTACATCGAAAAGAAAACCGGTGACTACAATAAAAAAGAGGACGGCCGTGGTGATGCCTGGGCCAAAAGCTGGGTGAATGACAGGAAGGAAAGATTCGAGCCTAAATTTATTGAGCTATTTACAAAGGCGAGTGAAATGTCCGAGAGTAAAACCGCTAAATATACCCTGATATTTAAGACCACCTCCACTGAACCTGGATACAACATTGTGATCAAGCGTAAAAATGCACAGGTGGACGGCATCGTTGAAATTGTGGAGACTGCTAATAAGAAAAAAGTGATCGCAACTATTAGTGTTGATAATGCCCTGGGCAGAACGTTTGGCGGCTACGATTATGATACCGGTTTAAGAATAGCTGAAGCTTATGCAGATGCAGGAAAGGCTTTGGGCAAATACATAAAAAAGAGTTAACACATAAGGAACATAGCCTGTGCATTTCTTAATACTTGCACAGGTTATTTTTATTTCAGCTTTTTAACCTTCTGGTAGTACCACCGCATTTTTTCTACACTGCCGCAGGTGCCCGGGTTACACCATCACCGTTTCCCATTTTTTGTTCCATCAAGAAATATCCAGCCGCATTCAGGATTTCTAAGCCTGAAACCAAAATGAGTAATACCACCTTGTTGACCGGGTAGGCCTGCTTCGTTTTTTTCAAATACAAGGATATCAATACAACCCGGTATTGTAAGTTGAATCATCGTTTCGGTATGATACATCACCACCATACCAAATACTACCTGGTAAAAGTTCAAGGTTCTTTCCAGGTCACGCACTGCAACGGCTAAATGCGTAAGACCGTATGTGCTGGTTGTACTCATGATTAGTTAAGAAATTTGAGTGTAAAATTCCCATTAGTTTATTTACCATCTGCGGCTTTCTTCAAAGCTGAGATATCGATCTTATTCATGGTGAGCATTGCATCCATTGCTCTTTTTGATCTTGCCGGATCTTTATCACTCAATAACTGACCAAGTACCGGGGGAATTACCTGCCATGATAGTCCAAATTTATCCTTCAGCCAGCCACATCTTCCCGGCTGTCCGCCTGCTGAAAGTTTATCCCACATCTCATCTATCTCTTCCTGTGTTTCACAATTTATATAAAACGATACCGCTTCATTGAACTTAAACATAGGCCCTCCATTAAGAGCTATGAAATCCTGGCCATTTAATGAGAATGTTGCCGACATAGCCTTTCCACCCGGCGCTGGCAGGCCGCTTGTGATCTTTGAATTTTTAAAAACGGAGACATAAAAATTTACCGCTTCTTCCAGGTTGCCATCGAACCATAAGAATGGAGTGATCTTTTGCATATAGAATGTTTTATTTTTTAGTTGAAGTAAATGTTATTCGTAAATATCTACACCAGTGAAAATATCACAGCAAACATACATTCAATACATAAAAATGGAACGGTTCAGTTACGACAATTAAGGGGTCGATTGCGACGATTTTTTGCAGGCAATACTCTTCTAAAACAAGATCACTGAATAGGCATCCTGTATAGACAACTGCACACGATCAGTCTTGCTGAAGTAATTGATAATTGTAAAAAAAGGTAACGTTATGGTGCTGCCCAGTAATCAATCACCAACACCTTGTCTAAATATGGCCCAAGTATGCTGCCAAATGCTTTATGATCAGGATGCGGCAGGTAGGCGGCTCGGTCTTCTTCGGAGGCAAATGTTAGGAAGACGCAATGAGTAAATCCCTGGTTTAAACTTTCAGGACTATTATTGAGGCCCCATTCCAGTGTTTTTATCTGCTTGATCTTTGATGGGAGCGCACGAAAAGCATCTTCTACTTTTTTTATATCCTCTGCCTTTACGCCATCTTTAAACTTAAATAACACAACGTGGCGTAATAATTTTTGTGACATAGCTTTTTGATCCTGTGCGTTTAGAATAGTTGTTGTGGCAAACAAAATAAAAAGAACGGAAATGATTTTTTTCATATTTTTTGCTACAAGATAGTTTTTTTATGTCTGATGTAGGATGCCTGATGTCTGATATTTTTTAGTGTTTGATTTGTGACGTTTGATTTAAAAATTATGAATGCAGGAAGGCATATAAATTTTATTCTCTTAATATATCAGACATCCTACATCAGACGTTTTCTGTATCTTTAAAATCTTCAAACCTCCATAATTAATGCTGTATGAAAAAAAATTTACAAGCAATTTTAACCGCATTTATTTGCCTGCCATTCTTCTCCATTGCACAAACAGGAAAAGTCTACGACAATCTTTTGATGACGAGTAAGATTTTAAAAATGGAAAGAAAATACGCTGTATATCTTCCGCCGGATTATGAAAGTTCCGAACGCAGTTATCCTGTTCTCTATTTATTGCACGGTGGGGGCGATGATCAAACGGGATGGGTACAATTTGGAGAAGTGCTGAACATCACTGATAAAGCAATCAACGAAGGCAAAGCTACGCCAATGATAATTATAATGCCGGATGCCAATACGGGCACAAGAGGTTATTCAAACAATGCTTTGGGGACCTGGCGCTACGAAGATTTTTTCTTCGAAGAACTGATGCCTTTTGTTGAAAAGAAATATCGCATTAAAGCAGAAAAAAAATATCGTGCTGTTGCTGGATTGTCGATGGGCGGTGATGGCAGCTTCACGTATGCGCTGCATCATCCTGAATTGTTTTCATCTGCCTGTCCGCTAAGCGCTGGTACCGGACCGCTTACGCTTGAAGATGCTAAAACACGTTTACGCAGGGACAATGCAACCACGCCTGATTCTACAATTGAGAAATTCTACAAACGGCAAAGTGTACCCGTTTTGGTAAACGCATTACCCGACACCCTTAAAAAATCGGTGCGCTGGTATATTGATTGCGGTGATGATGATTTCCTATACGAAGGAAATTCTTTGGTGCATATTGCCATGCGTAAAAGAGAAATACCACACGAATATCGTACACGGGATGGCGGACATAACTGGACCTACTGGCGCACTGCCTTACCACAAGTGCTGGAATTTATCAGCCAGGCATTTCATCAATATTAGAGAGATTTCTTTGACGATGAGTAATGAATCTAATACTTTGCTGGCTGTCCTGATTTCGGAGTCGAATTATGGATGAACTCCCTTAGCTCCTCATTGGATGTGGCAAGGTCTTCTTTTCGCAGGTACATCATGTGACCGCTGCGAAACCCTTTCCAGGTCATACGATCCTTTAACCTGCCGCCGGGATCCATTTGCCACATATTATATTTAGCATTGAAGTAATCGCAGGCACCATCATAATAACCTGACTGCACCATCAAGTGCAGGTAAGGATTTTGTGCCATTGCCTGTCGAAGGTTCTCCCCTGTCCTATCGTTCGATCTATCCCATGGAGATACAGGCCCAAACATGTTGTACTTAAGATCGGTTTTATAATTTAATTCTTCCCGCAAATAAATATTAATAGCTGGTGTAAAAGAATGCAGCCACGATGTTAGTTCAGCATTGTAGTCAGGAGACTCCCCTGCGTCCTGCCGGTCAATTCCCCTGTAGCGGGAGTCGAGTCTGCCTACTGTAAAACCTTTATCACGCAATAATTCCTTCCAGAAAAAAGATGGTTGTATATCAAGGTTATGTTGCAATATTGTTGTTTCCGGGAGGCCAGAATAACGGGCCATCTTCGATGCAATTTGTTTCTTTTGATCATCACTCAACATATTGCCTTTGGAGATAGCAGGTATAAGTTGGTTAACAGTAAAGTCCTCCACTTCCGGCAGCATTGCTGTAAGATCTTTTTGCTGTAGATCAGCCGGCAGCACTTTATGGTACCATGCTGTTGCGGCATAATATGGAAGCATCAATGCCTGGTCAACCGGTCCGCTACGTTGAATGCCGAGGTCTGTTGGAGAAACCAATACTACACCATTCAGGTACATCCATTGCGCATTTTGTAGTTCAAGCGCAAGCCCCGAAACTCTGGTGGTACCATAGCTTTCACCTATAAGATATTTTGGTGAAGCCCAGCGGTTCTTTCTTGTTACAAATGTATTCAGCCATTCTGCGAGGTATTTGATATCTGCATTTACTCCGAAAAATTTTGCCCCCGGAATATCTTTACTAACCATTCTTGAAAAGCCCGTATTCACCGGATCTATATAAACGATATCGGCAATATCCAAAATAGAATAATTATTGTCGTGCATACCATAAGGCTGCACGGGGTAGCCTTCATCATCTACATTGAGAATACGTGGACCCGTATAACCTATCTCCATCCAAACGGAAGGAGTACCGGGTCCGCCATTAAAAGAAATCACAAGCGGTCTTGAAATTTTATCCTTTATATCCGTTCTTTCATAGTAAGTGTAAAACACTCCGGCAATGGCTTTCCCTTCTTCATCCCAAACCGGTATAGTTCCGGCTGTGGCAGTGTATGATACCTGTTGCCCTTTTATAATAACCTGTCCTTTACTCGTAACCGAGGTATCAGTTTTTACCATACGGTTCAATGCAGCTGGAGTTTTGCCAGCATCATCAGCCGCATTTTTTTGCCCGTAAGAATTTAGAAAGTTGACAGAAAGGAGAATTAAAAGGAAGAGGAGTCTTTTCATAACACTATCATTTTACAAACAAATGTAAAATGAATATCGGATATAAAGATTTGATGCCGCGAATGGACGAATTGAGACGAATAAATTACAAAAAAAGTGTGCGTGCCTATTCGTGCATTCGCGGCAAAAAATTTATTTGTTAATAAAGACTATAGCCACGAATGGACGAATGGACACAAATGAAATACAAGAAAAATATTCGTGTTAATTCGTGCATTCGCGGCAAAAAATTTATTTGTTTTTCTTATACTCCATTGAATGCCTTTTCCAGCACTTTAAGATCCAGCTTTTTCAATGGATATAAAAACTATAAGCCACGAATGGACGAATGAGGACAAATGAAATACAAAAAAAATATTCGTGTTAATTCGAGCATTCGTGGCAAAAAATTTATTTGTTTTTCTTATTCTCCATTGAATGCCTTTTCCAGCACTTTAAGATCTAGCTTTTTCATTTGAAGCATTGCACGCATAGCACGGTTTGCTTTTTCCTGGTTTGGATCAGTTAGCATATCGGCTAAGACAGTTGGAACGATTTGCCATGACAAGCCAAATTTATCTTTTAACCAACCACATACCTGGTCCTTTTCATCGCCACCCTGTTTTAATTTTTCCCAATAATAATCCACTTCCTCCTGGGTATCGCAATTAACAATAAAAGAAATGGCCTCACTAAACTTAAATATTGGCCCACCGTTGAGCCCGGTAAATTTTTGACCTTCCAATTCGAACTCTACTGTCATTACCGTGCCCTCGGGCATCTTATGAATTTCCTGTCCTTCGTTTCCATAATAAGACGTTCTTAGTATTCTTGAATTTTTGAAGATACCAATGTAATAATTTGCCGCTTCTTCGGCTTGTGTATCAAACCATAAATTGGAAGTGATCTTTTGCATCGTTGCCATAACATTTATTTTTAGATTAATAATTATCTCCTTCCGGTATCTGTTTCACCGGGGTTGCAACCCGACGGAGATATTTTATAAAACGAAAATTCCACAAAGCACTTTATAACGGTTGGCTAATTGGCTTCTGTATATTTTTTAAAATTGTCAAGGATAGACTGCCAGCCGCCTCTTTGCATTTCTACTGGATTTGTATTTTCAGCTTCAAAGCTTTCAACCACTTTGGTGGTGTTGCCATCGGCGGTAAAATTTATTTGTACCATCCTGCCATCACCCATTGTATATTCAATGCTTTCATTTTGATTAACGGTGGTGTACACACCGCCAAAATCAAAACCCATGCTGCCATCCTTAGCTTCCATCCGGGATGTAAAATTGCCTCCAACCCGCAGATCATTTTCTGCACGTGGCGTGTGCCAATCATCAGATGCGTTACACCATTTCGTGATGTACTCAGGCTTGTTCCAGTATTCCCAAACTTTTTCAACTGGAGCATTGACTGTAGTCTCTATTGTGATTACTGTTTTTTCGGCTGTTTCCATTTTGCTCTATTTTTTTTGTGAGGTGATGTTATTATGACGACACAAATATCCAACCAGTATTTTAAAAAGATGCTGTGCAAAAACGACAATTAAAGGGTTGTTTTGCGACAATAATAGTTTGTATTATTTGCGGAAAAGAGTAAGGTAGGTACGGTGCCATTCAAAACGGAAGACATGCTCAACCCTTAAATCTCGCACTCGATTGACGATAAATAATTTCAGGTTCCAGCACCAATTTTCGTGGCTGCAAATTGGCATTGCTATCCATTGATTCAAAAAACAATCCTGCGGCCTCCTCCCCCATGCGCACCGTTTGTTGATTAACTGTGGAAAGGGAAGGCGTGATGTATTCACCAAAAGGTTCATTGGCAAAACCAATAATGGCGATCTCCGCAGGAATATTTTTATTGGCATTTTTTATTGCCTGCATAGCGCCAAGCGCTGTAAAATCTTCCACCGCAAAAATGCCATCAGGTATGCGGTCGAGCGCCAACAATTTCTGCATGCATTCCCTGCCCGATTCAATCGAAACTTTCCCGTACACAATCAGGTCGTCATCTACCGGTAAGCCATGCACGTTCAGTGCATCAACATACCCTTTCAAACGCTGGTTAAATATGCTTACATGTTGTTGTCCGCCAATATGCGCAATGCGCCTGCATCCCTGCGATACCAGATGTTTCGTCGCTTCAAAGGCGCCTGCATAGTCATCCACCACAACGCACGAAACGCCCAATGTATCAATGGCCCTGTCAAAGAGTATCAGTGGCACTCCCCGCTTTTTTATTTCACTATAGTGATCAATGTTGATGGTCTCCTTAGATATAGATGCAAGCACGCCATCTACCTGCGATTGTAAAAAAGTTTGTACACCCCTTTTCTCATAATCATATTGCTCATTCGATTGATAAATCAGCACGTTGTAATTATTTTCATTGGCAACTTTTTCAATGCCGTGAACCACCGATCCAAAAAAATGAATTTCTGCGCTTGGTATAATTACACCAATAATATTCGACTTGCCCAGCCGCAACGACGAAGCAATTTTATTAGGTTGATATTTAAGTTTTAATGCCGCTTCTCTTACAACTTTTTTGGTCGATTCTTTTATTCCCGGGTGATCATTAAGGGCACGGGAAACAGTAGCCGCAGTTATATTTAATTGCCGGGCAATATCAGTGAGCGTTACCTTAAGGATAGTTTCACTCATAAAAGCTGTCGGTTATAAATTGGATTATTTTCACAAGGATCAGTAACACTTACATAAGGAATATTTTTTGTCCAAACATTTGCATTCCATTGCATCATCCTTGCATCGCCCTCTTGTACAATTGAAGCTTTGGGCAGCGCTCAACACTTTTACATAAAGCAAACATCATTAAAAAGAATGGCCGGCCCAATGAGCATTTCGCAGACAGATAGAACAGCAATTACGAATGTTATAAAATTGGAAGTAACTTAAATGTTCCTGGTGAGTCGTCCCTTTTTAGCTGGCACCAGAACATCAAGTAAAGAAAAAAATACCCGGTGTAGAAACACCAGGACCTAAACGGCTGCTATTATGAAAATCTTATCTCAACTATTTCACCTCATTCAATTTAATAATCAGGTTTACTTCGTCTTCCCGGTAAGGTGTTCCATCCTTTTTAAAAATATCATGAAACCATTCTGTTGGCTGACTTCCATCAGCAAGAGGCGTATCCCATGCATAAATAGTATTTGTTTTTCCAGAAACAAATCCCCAATTGATGGCTCCAACATGTTTCGTTTTTAAAAGAGGCATTACGGTTGCAAAACGGCTGTTTCTTGTTCGTGCCATATACTCCGTGCAGATCAAAGGCTTGCCACTTGCTTTCAATATTTCAATCACCTTTTTGTGCTCTGGCGCTTCCTGGTAATCGTGATAGGTGATTACATCCGAGTTCATAAACTGGAATGCATTCAATTTTTCAAGGCTCCATGACCAAAGACCTGCAGACAATGGTTGATCAGGATTTATTTCCCGGGCCCATTGAAATACTTTTGTTAATAACGCAAGCGAGGAATCGCCTTTGCCACTGTTGCCAGGTTCGTTGTACAGATCCCACAGCAAAATTCTTTTGTCATGAGCAAAAGTTGTGAGCACATCCTTTACATATTTTTCCAGCAAAGGGTAGATGCTCTCATCGCTTGAAGCAGCCTGCCCGGGATCCTGCATCCATCCTGAATTGTGGATGCCAACTTTAACAGCCGGCTGCTTACCCGCCTTCGGCTCTTTGTTCCAGCAGTCATCAAAAAAAACAAACATCGGTTGAATATGATGTTTGCTTGCGATCTCAAGGAATTGATTCATACGCTTTTTGAATCCTTCATTATCCTGCTCCCAGGCGACCGAATGCAGGAACACCCGCATGGTATTAAACCCGATCTTTTGCGCCCATCCCAATTCCTTATCAATGGTCGCAGGATCAAAACTTTCCGCCTGCCACATTTCTAATTGATTGATCGCATTGGCAGGAATATAATTTGTACCGGTAAGCCATTTGTATTGATCATACCAAGCGTTTGCTTTTTCTGCCGGCCATACCTTACCGGCGTTATTAATTTCATCTGCTACTTTGTTCTTTTTTTGAGCCTGAACAGAAGTTGTTATGAAGAACAAAAACAACAACGTAAACGACCTTAACTTACTATTCATTTTTTATGTTTTAAATATCAATGTATTTCATTTTATCAAACCAGCAATTGCGCATTTTATTCTATCCATATCTGCTGAGAAAATGCTCCATTCACAGCTGCATCCCATAGTTCTACCCTTATCCACTTTTTATTCTTAATATCAGCCTTAAAAGAAAACTTTTCTTTGCCAAAAGCAAGCGTATGATCCAGGTTGATCTTTTCACGATATACTTTTACACCATCACCTGTAATGATCTCTGCAAAATTTAAGGGGAAGGTCCAGTCCGCTACCATAACTATATTCGCTTTGCCATCCTGCGTTGCCGCAATGGTATCACCAGCTTGTTTTCCATTTACAGTAAAAACAGGCATCAACACTTCACCTGTGGATACAAAGAATTTCCCCTTCCTCATTACATCCATCACCGGTTGCCAGCCATCTTTATACGCCGGCTCGTGATCGAGTTGTAAATAATTTACATTCAGATGAGCATACATTTCATTTTCGGGCTCGATTGTAAAGAGATCGGCTTCAGCAATCACGTGTTTTTTATTTCCCCAATTAGCCATATCATCCATCAGGTCAAGGACACGTTTTCCTAATTTTTGTTGAGATAGATCCGCAGGAATTGGCTTCCATGCAGCGCCAAAAAAATTTTCCGATTTAAAGAATAGTTCGTCTTTATACTTATCCGGATAGCCGGTAGATCCCTTTGTACGAGCATGCGCTGTCCATGCCAGTCCATTCTCAGCTTCCAATAATTGCAGCATATCTTCTTTACTACCTATCCTGTAAACTTTTCCATACGATGGGTCGTCTGTTATGAAGGAGGCTCCTTCTTTTTTCGACATGATCCAATAAACAGGCTTTGGAAAAAATGCCAACCAATGCCCGCCGAAAAATTCATTCGGCTCTTCACCCGGAAGCAACAAAAATTTGTCGTCCGAAAATTTGCTGCATATATCGAACAAAGCTTTTAGCTCCGTTAGTCTCTGCTCATCCGGACCTTTAGGATGTGCGGTATAATGAAACTCCGCAAGGTGTACAATATCGATCCCGGTTTGCTTAAATACTTTCACAAAATTTGGCGTGCCCGGTAATTCCTTGTTTGCCAGCACCACATTCATTACATATTCGTTGTGAAAATGGCTCGACATTGTTTTATAACCAGGCAATGGTTTATAAGTATCGTTATGGGTAAACTGCTTTACGGCATTCAACGCATCTTTTGCTGTGCCTGTACTTAGAAGACAAAAAAAGTTTAATCGTTGTTCTGTGCCAGGCGGTGCATTGAACCATGGCACCCAACGGTGATCTCCATCTGGCTCTTGCCGTATTCCCATTCCGAAGCCTGCAAACATGTTTCGGTAGTTATTACCGTACCATGTAAATTTCAAATTGAACGCTTCATCCAGTGGATAAAAATATTGATGTGGTGCAGGAAAAATTGCAAGACTGCCCTGGTTACTAACACCAACGATGGAGCGATATTTAACTGCAAGGTTCTTGGTCGTATCAGTTGAATTTGTTTGAGCAGATTGATACTGATCATCAACATCATTCCATCCGATATTTTGCCACGGTACTGACTTACTTACAAGGCCAGCATCATATAAAATTGCGGCGGAATCAATATCTGTTAACATCACTGCGGCGATATTTAATAAAGGACTGCCGTTGAATAAAGTGATCTCGATACTCCCGGTAAATGAACCCGCTTTTATAGCACCGATCTTCACTACGGTTCTGCTACCGCTTGTAAATACTTTTGCTGTTTTTTTTACAAGCGTTGTTTTGTAGGTTTTGTGTGGCAACTTGTTGGGTCTATCAAAAAAAATGTTCCAGCCATTTTGCGATACCAGGTCACGCTTACCGATAGTAAGCAGAAATGACGGCTCAAGATTTTTCCCAACTTCTTTCATTTTATCATTACTACTAACCTGTATACTTTTGATTAACGGCTTTCCATTTCGTAAGTCGATGATGAGCTTACCATGCTCATTACTGCCGGAAGGCCATTCTATATTTAATAACTTGTTTTTAAATTCCTGCTTTACTTCACCATTTTTATCGAAACCAGCAACATCCAAATCTATCACCTGTGCATTAGCAAAAGAGCCAATCGTTAACACACAAAAAAATAGGTATCTTTTCATTCGGCTACTATGCTTCTTCTATTACACGAATTACAATTACACGAATTTTAATTACACGAATTACACGAATTTATTCTCCAGTATATCCAGCATAAATTAATATCGTTCCTTAGGGCAGTATGTTTACTTGTTGCCCAAAGCTTTAACTGTATAAGAGTGCGACGCAACGATGATGCTATGAAATACAAATGTTCGGACAACATTCATTATGAATTCTGAGTTAAATATCATTATTCATATCCATTATCAATTATCAATTATCCATTATCCATTATCCACTATCCACTATCCACTATCAATTATCAATTAAAACATTATCAATTACCGGCTACTTTGTTTGCTGCATTATCATACAACTTAGCATGCACAGCTTTTAATTTTTCAATTGGCATTTTTATTACTTTGCGATCGTATGTCATGAGGCCATTTGTTTCCACCTCCACATCTGTTGTTTGAGTATAAACGGCGGCAGACAATCCTTTTTCAATAAGCATCGGAATGCGATCCATCAACTCCGAATATCGGTTATATAGTTCGTTGTTGTTTTTAAAGCTTTGATAACCCCAATTATTTTTTTCCTGCCAGGTATGGCTTTCAACTGGTAAGCCCAGGCCCCCAAACTCGCCCAATACTAAAACCCTTCCGGCACCAAAAAGCTTTGGATCAGGCATCAGCGGGTCAGGATAATTATGCAGGTCTATAATATGTCCAACGTCTTCGAAGTTGCCGCCGCTTGCAGTATTTACCAACCGGGATGGATCTTTTTTCATGGTCCATTCCACTATCTCTTTTGTCTTAAACTGGCCCCAGGCTTCATTAAAGGGAACCCATACTACAATTGATGGAAAATTATAAAGGTCATCCATAATCTCCTTCCACTCGTTGCGATAAATATTTTCCGACTCCGGCGTTCTGTCTTTGTCTGTTGCTTTCCCAAAAATACCAGGGCGCATTTCCCAACGATTACCGAGATCTCCGCTCGGCATATCCTGCCATACCAGCATGCCTATTTTATCGCAGTGATGATACCAGCGGGCCGGTTCAGTTTTAACATGTTTGCGAATCATATTAAAACCCATCTCTTTCGTTTTTTCAATATCAAATTTCAACGCCTCATCCGTCGGTGCTGTATATAACCCGTCGGGCCACCATCCCTGGTCGAGTGGTCCGTATTGAAATACAAACTGGTCATTCAGCAGCATTCTTTGGATGCCGTCTTTGCCTGGTTTCATGGAGATCTTTCGCATGGCGAAATAACTCTTTATCTCGTCTACCACTTTTCCTTTGCGGCTCAGCGTTACTGTTAGATCGTACAAAAAAGGATGTTGAGGCGACCATAACTGGGGATCATTGATCGCAAGTTCCGTTGCGGTATTCGGTGTAGTTTTTTGTTCTGAAATTTTTTCCGTGCCTTTCCATGCCGTAATAATTACTTCATCACCATCCATAGCATTTTGTACCGAAGGCATTACACTGATCAGTTTTTTATCAATGTCAGGTGTTTGTCTTGTACCGTTTATATAAGTTTTCGGCACAGCTTCCATCCACACTGTTTGCCAGATGCCTGTTACCGGTGTGTACCAAATACCGTTCGGACGATTCACCTGTTTTCCTCTTGGCTGCGGACCATCATCGGATGGATCCCAAACCCGAATTGAAAGGATTTGATTTCCCTTTTTATTCAATGCAGCCGTAATGTCCAAAGAGAAAGGATCATACCCGCCCTGGTGAGTGCCCACCGGCTTTCCATTTACATATACATCACACAACCAATCCACCGCTCCAAATTGCAACAGCACATTTTTGTTTTTGAAATTGGCAGGAATGACGAAGTTGCGCTGATACCACAACAAGCTGTCCTTCCCTACTCTTTCTGCAACACCTGACAGCGCTGATTCAATTGCGAAAGGCACTAAAATTTTGCCCGTGAATGCCGCAGGAATTGCCGTTTGATCTTTCGGTAAAATACTGTATTGCCACAGGCCATTTAGGTTTATCCAATTGTCTCTCACCATTTGAGGTCGTGGATATTCAGGTAGTGTATTAGCAGGATCTACCTGCGATGCCCATTGAGTTAAAATTTTATTGCCTGCTGGCTTCCACTGAGCCTGTGCAAATAAACTGATTGAAAAAAATAATAAAACTATTTGTTGAATAACTATTTTCTTCATTTTGGGTGATTGATGATTTGCAACCTGGTTTTCGATGCTCATAGAATTTTAAAAAGGCCACTTAGCCAAAGCTAAATGGGCCTTGAAGGTTTTTCAATAAATATCTTTGTTTCCGTTAGTTGAGGAATGGCATGCTAATTACAAAGCATACACATGGACGGAATTAAAAAGTAATTTTTTTGCACGGGCGAAAATATCCTGTCTTCAATACCTTCTATCTTTAAGCCTATACGGGCAAAAACATAATTCTGAGTTGGTATCGTGGCAGGAATATTTACCTGCAAGCTTACATTGTTAGGGTCGGTAATTGCACTGCCAGCAATCTCCGCCCGTTCAATATTATCACCACCAGAAACGAACTGAGTCTTGTTGATGTAAAGCACTACATTCTCTATTGGCTTGGCAGTAGCATCTACCACTATTTTTTCAATTTTAAAAGTGGCGGAAACCTTTCCTCCCGCTGCTGTTAATTGTGGAGTCCTTATCATGTAATAAGGCGTAACATCTAAGTCGAGTGTTTGACTTCCATGTAGATTGATAACCACGCTATCAGGATCACCGGCTGAAGTTTGCTTCCATTTAAAGGGTCCCTGCCCATTTGGTATGATGAGTTTGTATTGTCCATCAAAAAGCTTGGCTGAAAAGCTCCCATCTTGTCCGAACGAGGAACCTATTGCTCCTACTTTGCCAAAGCCAAACTGGTATAATTCATAAGGCACCTGGAAATTTTCAACACCTATTGGTTCGCCCTTGTAAACAATGCGGCCGGATAGTTTTGATTCGGGAGCATCGTAGTTATCTTTTTTGCAGGATGCAACCGAGGCACAAATTGCAATCAATAAAATATAGTGAGATATAACTTTCATAATCAGAAATTTAATTGGTAATCGACTATTGATTTGGTTGTCTTACAATTTTGGGATTCGCAGCCCGGATATTATCATCAATAAAGCTGTAATAGTTGCCTAATTGAAAACGGTTTGTACCTGAAACTACGGATGGCAGCACTTCCCTGAAGATCCATTTGCCGTTAGTAGCCGGATTGGTTGGATTATATACTTTGTATGGCCACAATCCCCATGGTTGTGTA
This sequence comes from Ferruginibacter sp., assembly GCA_039922055.1. Taxonomy (GTDB): domain Bacteria; phylum Bacteroidota; class Bacteroidia; order Chitinophagales; family Chitinophagaceae; genus Ferruginibacter. The sequence continues at coordinate 11,292 of JBDSAP010000257.1, read as the reverse complement.
CTCCGTTTTTTCGCAGTTCCAATATTGCTTATTAAGTCTGTTAAAGTAGTAGGCGTACCATCCCAGATAATATGTGCAATTCTCCAGCGCTTGTTATCATAAAGCGTGTGTCCTTCAAAAGCAAGTTCTACCCGGCGTTCGTGAACGATTCTGTCGAAAGTAATGTCACCAGCAGTTAAAGGTGTTGTCAATCCCGCTCTTGCCCGAACCTGGTTCATATATCCTGCAGCAACGCCAGGCTGCCCCAATTCAAACGCTGCCTCTGCTGCATTGAGTAAAATCTCGGCATACCTGTAACGGATAAATGCTACATCACTTCCCCTTCCTCTTCTTCCCGAACCAACAGTTGGATCAAGATACTTCCGGATATAAAAGCCGCTCTGGGCCCGAAACTCAATACTCACCGGACCATCTTTTCCTACTACTTGTACATCGGTGGTAGTGCCTGGTAATTTTTTTAACTGGCCTGCTTCGTCGCTCGTAAATACGCTTCCATCTGCCAATACATATCCCGCCCAAATATCAACTCTTTTACCTTTGAACAAACCGTTTGGTAACAAGACTGTCCCTGCAAGGCGGGCATCTCTTCCTGCAAAAATATCCTGCGGGTTGGCGTAATAAATGGGATTGGCAGCAGCATCTTTTGTAGGGATAGGCGCAAAGGTATTATCGAGTTTTTCAAATGATTCCACGAGGTTGAGTGATGGATTTAACCGGCCTGCATCACCACCTTCATCGGAAATAGAATAAGGCTGATCGTTAGTAGTATAGCCATGTGTGCGGCCCGCACCGGCTGCTTTAAAATCTTCTATTAAAATTGCCTCCTGGTTAACACTGCTCTTATCCAGGAACACAGCCGCAAAATTTTCAGACTTATCGGGCAATACGTTATAAATCTGGTACGCTCCTGCATTTCCGTTGATGATCTCCTGGGAAGCTGCCAATGCTTTGGTGTAATAAGCAGCGGCCATACTTGCAGGGATACCAACTTCACCACCAGGCAATGCAACCTGCGGCGTACTAACGCCATACTTTGCGATAGAGGCGGCATATAGAGCAGCTCTTGATTCCATAGCAAGCGTTGCTGCTTTTGATGCCCTCGATTTTACATTCACATCAGCAGGCAGATCATTCTTTATTGCTTCCGCTTCACTGATCACAAAATCATATACTTCAGATTCCTTTGCTCTTGGTATCTGAACGGACGAAGGATCATTTTTCACAGGATCATATTGCAAGGAAGTTTTGATCAGCGGCACACCTCCCATTCTTTTTACCATTTCAAAATAAAGGTTTGCACGGAGAAACCTTCCCTCAGCGGTAAACCTTGTTTTTTCGGCGGAAGCAAGTGCAGTAGATGCACCGATGCGCTCTAAAAATAAGTTTAGCTCCCGGATATAAGTGTAAGTACCGGCCCAATCAATTCCCCATTCACCATATCCCCAATCGTTTCTTTGCACAAGGAAATAACTTCCATTTTCAGATGGGAAACTTTCACTGAAATCGGCAAAACTTCTCCACCCATTATCGAGGCTTGAAAAATCTACCTGCCGATTATACAAGTCGCCCAATATTGATAACACCAATGCAGGATCGGAGAATGCTACATCGTTGGGCAAAATTTGTATGGGTGGAATATCCAAAAAATCACTGTCTTTTTTGCATCCGGACATTCCAATGAGGAATGTGATGATTGCTATAGATAATATCTTTTTCATTGATAAAATTTAGTATTTAGGATTAGTTTTAGAAGGATAGATTTACGCCTACGTTGATCACCTTGTTTTGTGGAAACTGCAAACCATTGTCATCCACTACTTCAGGATCAACACCGTATTCCTTCAAATTGTCGAATGAAAAGAGATTGTACGCATTGAGATAAAAACGGGCCTTTTGAATTTTAACCCTTTCTAAAAGCTTGTTTGGAATAGTATAACCAAGCTGTAGCGTTCTTGCCCTAACCTGGGTAACATTGTGTAACCAAAAAGTAGAATTCCTTTGAGTACCATTCCCAAAATTGATCTCATAATTACTATGTCCGAATTGAACATTGTACCTGTTAGCCGGATACTTACCTGGAACCCAGGCGCTATTTGGATCAAAAATATCGGCTCTATGCCATCTATCTGTGAAGATGGTATTTAAATTTCCGTTGTTCTGAAAGGCCCATCTTGTCTCCCAGTTTTGGAACCAGGTATAACCAGATGCCCCAGAGAAATCAGCATTAAAATCAAAGTTCTTATACTGAACACCGATGCTAAATCCAAAATTAATATTCGGTTGCTGTCCGTAACCAAATCCAATCGGCCTTTCGTCGAAGCGATCTATTTTACCATCACTGTTCTGATCTTTATAAATCAGATCGCCTGGTAATAGTGTGCGGTTGCCCTTACCATCAATATTCACTGTATAATTATTGATCTGTTCGAAGGAAGCAAACTGCCCATCAACTTCAAAACCCCATTCAATTCTTGAATACCTGTTTTCCCTGGAGTTTCGATACTCATCCAATGAATTAAAGAAGAGTGGTTTATAGGATTGTAAAGTTTTAGAGCGGGTATAGGACACATTTCCTCCAACATTAAATCGAATCTCTCTATTTATTTGACCAGTATAATTCAGCGACATCTCTTCTCCGTATTGTGCATCGCTATTGATGTTTTCAGGAGGAAGGCTATAACCAATTTCAACAGGAACAATTACATCATACTTGGGTCCTAATAACCCTGATCGCTTGCGGTAGAAATAATCCAGCGTTCCATTTAGCTTCCCATTAAACAAACTAAAATCAAGCCCAACATCTGTGATCTTACTGGTGAGCCAGGAGATATTTCTTATAGGAATACCGGCATCCCTCGAAACTGTAACGGCGTTACCATCAATGATTGCAGTGCCCATATTATAGTTATATCCTTCCAGGTATTCGTATGCGCCAACAATAGGTTGGTTGGCATCATTAGGATTTCTATCGTCACCTAATTGACCATAAGAGCCCCGTATTTTAAGATCGGTTATTATGCGGCTATTGCCGATAAGCTTAGCCATAAAAGGTTCTTGTGTAATTCTCCATCCTGCAGATATTCCAGGAAAATATCCCACACGCTTATCGGGCGCAAAAAGGTAAGAAGCATCACGCCTTGCAGAAGCTTCCAGAAAATATTTGTTTGCAAAACTATAAGTGATACGGCCAATATAACCTATCCTGCTTTGCTCTTCATCTGCATCCTGGTACTGGTCCATTGTGGGGAAATAAATGAGCGGCAAGTTATTTGAAATTGGTGATGCATGTATCCAGTTCCTCCGGTAATGATTGTTAATGCGTTCTGCTACAAAGGTTGCTCCCACAGAATGATCGCCAAATTTATTGTTGTAATTAACTTGTCCCTGCACGTTCGTATTAACTTGTTTGATCTGCTCTCTGTCACGCCATGGATTGGTACTTCCGCCGGTTGCTTTGTATTCCTCGGGAGTTGTTGCTGTTGCAGGTATATATGTGTACGCTTTGTAGGTATACTCCTGGTTGTTATGTTGAAGGTCCGCAACATAATAGGAATATATCCCTTTCAATGAGAGTCCTTTAATACCAGGTATCTGCCACTCTGCATTAAAATTCGTCTGCATTACTCTCCACTCAGATTTAAGCTTACCGGAAATCTTCTCATTTAAAAATGCGTAATTCGATTCAAGATGTTCGCCGATATCATTTAAATAATCGGGGTTATCATTTGCATAAGGTCTTTCCCTGGGAGTGTTTCTGAGAATAGCAAGCCTTGATAAAAAATAATCATCACCGCCGGGTACTCCAGGGTTTTGTCTTGTTTCAACACGACCGTTCATTTCAACACCTACCTTTAATCCATTGGCAAGTTTTGCTGTTACGTTTGATTGAATATTGGAACGATTGAATCTATACTCCTTACCGAGATTAGATTTTTGATCGAGGTTGGTGGCTGACACATAATAACTTACTTTCTCTGATCCGCCGCTGATATTAATATTCACCTGGTTTTGTGGAGCAGGCTTGTCAAGAATATAATTTCTCCAGTCGAAACTGCGGTATGCTGGACCTGCACTTTCACCTTGTTTATACTTATCCAGTTCATCTTGTGTAATGCCTGTAGTACCAAAGCGATTAAGCTCTGCCTCAGCCCTGTAAAACATGTAGTCATAAGAATTATTTAAAACATTAGCAAAGCGGAACCAGCTTTGCCATCCTGCATACGCATCTATGTTTACATTGTTGCGCCCATTTGCACCTTTTTTGGTTGTTACCACCACCACTCCATTTGCGGCACGTACCCCATAAATAGCGGCGGACGCATCTTTTAACACCGAAATACTTTCGATATCATTCGGAGCAATATTATTAAACTGTCCTTCGTCTTGTTGTATTCCATCTATTACGTACAATGGACGGCCCATGTTCCTAATTTGAATATTAGCGGATGCACCAGGACGGCCATCCGGCATTCTGAAAGTGACACCCGGTAACTTGCCCGCAAGCCCCGTACTGACCGTGGATCCCGCATGCACCCGATCCAGGTCTTTTGCAGTCACCGTTGCAATCGATCCGGTTAATGCTTGTTTGGATTTTGTACCGTAACCGATCACTACTACTTCATCCAGGTTATTTCTAGCCTGGTCAAGAGAAACAGTAAAATCAGTACGGGTACCTACCGTAACTTCTTTGTTGGCATAACCAACAGACGATACAACAATTACAGACCGTTGACTCGCAACCTTCAGAGAGAATTTGCCGGCAGCATCGGTTACTGTCGCATTCTTTGTACCTCTTTCTGCAACAGTAATATTAGGTAGCGGCAAGCCTGCACTATCATTTACAATACCTGTTACTGTTACACCTGCGGGCACTTGCGAAAATGCGGGACCACAAAATGAAATAATAAATAATGTAAATAACAGAAACTTTTTTCTTTGCCAGACTTTTAATGCAGCGTATGCAAAAGCGGGCGTAATACGCAGGGGGAAAAATTTCATGTAGCGAACTATTGGTGAGTTAATAATGGTTGTGTAATCGTTTACATTTAGTTGGTCGTGAATCCAACTTTTGAATCTGCATGTAAATTAAAATCATATTTTTGGCGGCGTTGATTCCTTGCGTATCATTATCTTTTCAAAATGTATCATTTTCATTTTACGGAGTTGCAATAAAAAATTACCCAGGTAAAAACAACCCTGAACGATTTGTAAATTTTACAATCTTTGCCATACGATTTGAAAAAGCACTTCCATATAACTTCGATAATTTCCCTGCTTGCGATTTTATTATTTCTATCAATTAAGATAGATGCACAATCGTATTTTTTCAGGCATTACCAGGTGGAGAACGGCCTGTCAAACAATACTGTTTTTTGCAGTATCCAGGATAAAAATGGCTTCATGTGGTTTGGTACCAAAGATGGCCTTAACCGCTTTGACGGTTATCATTTTAAGCATTTCAATATCAATGACGATGGTCATAACATGACCCCTGATATTATCTCCTGCATGCTTACAAATGAGGATGGCACTTTGTTTATCGGCTGCCAGAAGGGTCTATTTACTTTTGACAGGGAAAACGAAAAGATAGTACCGCTGATAGATTCACTGCCATGGATCAACAACATGGTAATAGATCAGTCCGGGCAACTTTGGTTTATTTCTGAGCAAACCGTTTACCGGTTTAATTTAAAAACAAAAGCATTGCGTGCGTTTTTTACAGAGCAATATTTTACAGCAACTACACTTTGTATGGTAGGCAACGATCTATGGATAGGAACTACCGATGGATTTCTTAACCGGTACAATCCTGCTAAAGAAAATTTTACCGCGTATGATGTTTTTAAACACTCGCCTTTCGCAGCATCACATTGGATCCAAAACATTCATCCCGGCGGCAACAATGCAGTTTTAGTTGGCACCTCCAGCCAGGGAATAAAAAAATTTAATATACCAACACTTACTTACAAAGACCTGCTTATTTATAATCCTGACAACACAACTATTTACGTACGTGATATACAGCAGTACAATGAGAATGAATATTGGTTCGCCACCGAATCGGGTATTTTTATAATGGATTATACCACGGAAAAATTCATCAACCTTAAGAAAAAATTTCTCGATCCGTATTCACTTTCTGACAATGCAGTGTATGCACTTTGTAAGGATAAAGAAGGTGGCATTTGGGCAGGCACTTTTTTTGGCGGCGTTAATTATTACTCCAAAGAATATGCAACATTTAAAAAATATTATCCCGACAATTCGAAATATTCTATTAGCGGCAGCGCAGTAAGAGAAATATGTGGGGACCATTCCGGCAACGTATGGATTGGAACGGAGGATGCCGGTCTCAATAAATTAAATCTTGCAACAGGCGACATCACGCAGTACCTGCCTTCTGGTGAAAGCAGTAATATAGCTTATTCAAACATACATGGCTTGCTGGTTGTTGGAAATGATCTTTGGATCGGCACTTTTGATCACGGGCTTGATATTATGGATATACAAACGGGCAAGGTGAAGATCCACTATGGTGCAGGGCCGGGTATAAAAGATTTGAAAAGTAATTTCGTAGTAAGTATGCTTCAAACAAAGTCAGGTGATATATATGCGGGCACAGGTAATTCCCTATTTAAGTTCGATAAAAAAAGCAATGGCTTCGACCTGGTAAGTGAAGTGCCCCCAAACATTTTTGTAGCCTGCCTGCTAGAAGGCGCAGACAATACTATTTGGGTGGGGAGTCATGGCAGTGGTATCTTTTATTTTAACCCCGTAACAAAAGCAAAAGGGCAATTTAAAAATGAACGAACCAATGATAATAGTTTAACTAACGATATCATTAATGCAATTTATGAAGACAGTAAAAAGAATTTATGGTTTTCAACGGAAGGTGGTGGCCTTTGCAAATTAAGCGTGGACCGGAAACGATTAACTGCATTCACTACCAAAAATGGCTTGCCAAGTAATTTTATTTTTAAAGCGTTGGAAGATGACAAAAGAAATTTATGGATAACTACTTCGAGAGGCCTTGTAAATTTCAACCCCGAAAATTTAAGCGTTACTGTTTATACGAAAGACAATGGGTTGCTAAATGACCAGTTCAATTATAATTCCGGTTACAAGGATGACCAGGGAAAAATGTATTTTGGAAGTGTAAAAGGCATGATTACTTTTAAGCCGGATGATTTTTCAAAAACGGCTATTATGCCGCCGGTTTTTATAACCGGCTTCCAGGTACAAAATGAGGAGTTGGGCGTTAGTAGAGATAGTTCCCCATTAAAAAAATCAATCCTCTATACCGATCAACTCACACTGCCATACGACCGCTCATCCTTCAGTTTAGATTTTGCCGCATTGAGCTTTATATCTCCCGACATGACCGGCTATAAATATATTATGGAGGGCCTGGATAAAGACTGGACACTGATCAAGCCGAATCGCAAAATATATTTCACTAATCTTTCCCCGGGGAAATATACATTCAAATTAAAATCTTCTATTAATGGCGCCTGGAGCAAGGATGAAAAACAATTGGTGATAAGAATACTTCCCCCGATCTGGGCCACAACATGGGCATATATTTTGTACATAGTTATTACGATTGCACTCGCTTATTACCTGCTTCGCAGCTATCATATTATAATTGAAGACAAAAAAGAAAAAGAAATTTACGAAGCTAAAATTGATTTTTTCACCAACGTTGCACATGAGATAAGAACCCCACTGACACTTATAAAAGGCCCTATAGAAAACCTCCGCGAAAAATTAGATGAAGTTCCGGAGATTAGGGAAGATGTGTTGATGATGGAACGAAATACTAATAGACTGATTGCATTAATCACCCAGATACTCGATTTCAGACAAACAGAAGCAAAAGGCTTTAGTATAGATTTTGCGAAAATAAATATTACTGAACTGCTTAGAGAAGCTCACCTTAATTTTGCTGCGCTGGCAAAAAAAAGAAATCTTCAATACTGCATTGAAACACCAGGCAATGATCTGTACGCCTTTGCAGATGAAGAAGCGTTAACTAAGATATTCAGTAACCTGCTAAGTAACGCGATAAAATATGCGCAACATAAAGTGAATATAAAATTATTATCACCGGAGGTAAACGGCGCCTCATTCTCCCTTGAAATTGAAAACGATGGAGCCGTTGTGCCGGACGAATTAAGGGAAAAAATATTCGAACCTTTTTTTCGCTTGAAAGATTCATTAAAACAACAGGGAACAGGTATAGGACTTGCCCTTGCAAAATCGCTGACAGAGCTACACCAGGGCGACCTTTTTTTGGATACAAATGGGGGACAAAATAAATTTATACTGGTCCTTCCTTTGAACCCTGCGGACAAGATCACCAATAAACAACGACTGCTTAAAATAAAACTTTAATGTTATGCAACCCCTGATCTTACTTGTAGATGACAACGAGGACATACTTGATTTCCTTGAAAGAGTGCTGAGCCCCAAATACGCAATTGCAAAGGCTTTTGACGGAGCCGCGGCGTTAAAAGTATTGGAAACAGAAGCGGTACAATTAATAGTGAGCGATGTAATGATGCCCGTGATGGACGGTCTCGAATTATGCAAGATCATCAAGTCTAATTTTGAGCATTCCCATATTCCTGTGATCCTGCTCACCGCAAAGAATACCATCCAGTCAAAAATAGAAGGGCTCGAAATTGGCGCCGATGCCTATATAGAAAAACCATTTTCGAAGGAGCACCTGCAGGCGCAAATTGTAAGCCTGCTTGCTAACCGCAACATGGTACGGGAATATTTTGCAAGCTCACCGCTGGTGCATATAAAAAGTATTGCACATTCAAAAGGTGACGAACGTTTTTTAGAAATGCTCAACGATACTATCTGTTCTAATATTGAAGATGTGGACCTTGATGTTGAAAAGCTGGCGAAGATCATGAACATGAGCCGCATTACGCTGTACCGGAAAATAAAAGCGATATCGGTGTTAACTCCTATTGAAGTAATCAATATTACCCGGCTTAAAAAAGCTGCGGAATTACTTGCCGAAGGAGATCATAAAATTTATGAAATATCCTACATGGTAGGCTTTAGCTCGCAAAGCAATTTTGCAAGAAATTTTCAAAAGCAGTTCAATATTACGCCTACAGAATATATGAATTCAAAACTCGGGCATAAGAAAAAAGAAAATTTTTTAGACCCTATGTAAACGATTACCAGGAGTGGGGCGAATTCTTATGGCTATACTTTTTCCCGCAATTAATCTTTTGAAATAAACAAATAGTGAAAGCTTTTTGAATCAATCTCAATCGTAGGTTGGTCAGATTTTAAGTTTAAACTAAAGCGGGCATTCACCATTGCAGTTCTTCTCGGCCATACTTTGTTTTCCGAAAAATGAGTATGAAAAACATAGTGTAATTCGTTATTGCTATCCGTAAAAAAGTCACCATGCCCTGTGCCGTTTACACCTATATTTTTTTTGCTGATGATCGGGTTGCCTTCATACTTTATCCATGGTCCGTAGGGCGACTTGCTCGTGGCATATCCAACTGCATAGTCAGGGTTTCTAAAATCGTTGGCGGTGTAAAAAAGAAAATAGGTATCGCCTCGTTTTAGCACAGAAGGGCCCTCTGCTACTGGCCAAACCGCATTAGTCGTATTCTCCCAGGATTGAGTGGCTGAAATGCATTCTTTTAATGTAGCAGGCTTTACTGCAGAGAGATCAGGCTCCATTTCAGCTACAAATATTTTATTACCATCCTGTAACCTCACATGGTACAAATATTTTTTACCATCATCATCAATAAAAATAAAAGGATCAATTTGTTTCACACTTGCGGCAAGCGGTCTTTTGTCGTTTTGCATAAAAGGACCAACGGGAAATTCACTCGTTGCTACGGCGATATTTTCATCGGCCACGTATGCCATGGTTATGCTGTTTCCATTTAAAAATACCTGCGGCGCCCAAAACTTTGCATTGCCAAATACATTTCCTTTTGAGAGTGCAAAACTATTATTATTTTGTCCCGGCTTTTTCCATTTCACCAGGTCTGTTGAAGTGTACGCAACGAATCCATTGTTCGCATTTTCTTCTACTGTTCCAAAGAGGTAATAAGTTCCTTTGAAATTGAATATAGCTGGATCAGCAAGGTAAATGGAAGAGTCACTTGCAGAAAATGTTTGCCCGGAAACTGTGTTAATGAACATTGAGGCAATGCAAAAACTTATGATATACCGGAGCGGATAACCGCGTTTTCGAGATGGCCATTTTATCATAAAACAGTGGGGTTGTAATTGGATCGCTGAACGATTATTCTATCTCTCTGCAACAGGGTCGCTCTTCCTTGCTCTTAATTTTTGTGAAATGTACAGGCCCAGTTTTTCGCCTTCAGCTAAACCATTTTTAATAGATGGCATATAGTGAATGCCGCCATACAACCTACTGATAGCAGCTTCTTCAGCGGCCTGCTTAAAAGAATCGAAATGCCTTACCGGTATCTTAAATTCTACTTCTGTTGAGTCATCATAAGAAAAATTTTCACCAAACATTTTTTCGAGAACAACTGCACACGCTGATGATACCACACTGTGCCCGCTTGTATATTCAGGAAAAGGTGGCGTTTGCAATAAAGGCATCCAGGCAGGATCAATATATTGATTGATGTAAGTTTCGGGCCGTATCACTTTGCTCCTGAATTTTTCATCCCAGCAACTAATAAAACCGTCAGCGAGGATGATAGATAAATACGCATAAGCTTCCGCAGAACGCAACAAACCGGCATTCGTTTTTTTACATGCGAGGGCAGTAATGTTTATCCAGTGACCACCCGGCGAGATCTTTTTAGTAGCAAACATTACATGCCCATTGATATTCATTTTAAATGGATTGCAATCCCAAAAATTTGCGATCTCTATTTGCTCTATGGAAAGTTTTGATCCGATATCATGCACTTCTTTCGCTTCATTATAGAAGATGCTGTAGGTATCCTTTGAAAATGGTGTGGCCTGAGCCGGTTTAAACTGTTGTGCCGAATCTATGAGAAAAGTCCTAAGCTTGCCCCAATGCGGTTCAATCGCTTTCATATAACTCGGCGGTGTAGGCTTCCACGAAGCAATATCATTTCCAACAGAATATTTTGCAAGCGAACGGGTTTGTTTGTAGTTATCCTGCGAAGCCCAGCTAATGATATGCTCCGCGATTTTTTTTCCATACTCCAGGGAATTGTCGAATACCTGCAGCGGCATTCCGGTCGCTTTCATTTCCTGCAAAAGTTTTGTATGAAAATCCAATATTTTATTTTCTGAAAT
>JBDSAP010000256.1:0-3080 GCA_039922055.1 Ferruginibacter sp. | reverse complement strand
ATCCTTAGCCCGAAAGGGCTTTTTATTCCCCCATCCCCACAAACTTTATTAGCCCGAAAAATATTTTTAACTACAGACTTAAAAACCTTGATAGATAAAGATTATAATTACTCGCTGAATCGCTGATTTTTTTTGCCGGAATAAACGGGCAAACCCATTACCGGTGTAAAGCCGACAATAATCAACAGTAGGAATTTCTTTGTAGAACTAATTCCACAGTAATGCATTACATTGTAATCAATTATTTCCGGAGCAATATTCAACCGTTACATTTTACCGATATAAAACTTGAAATTAATATTTGGCAAGGTTTTAAGATATTATAAATCGACACTTTAATCTTTAAAATATTAAATCAAATTTATCATGGGAAATTTATTGTATGTCATCGCAGTTATCTTAGTAATAGCCTGGGCTATTGGATTTTTAGGATACCACGCAGGAGGTCTCATTCATATTCTTTTAGTAATTGCCATCATAGCTTTCTTGCTAAAAGTCATCAGAAGAGCCTAATAGAAAACATGTATTCCATTAATTCATTTTACTATTAAACTTACCATCATGGAAAGCTGGAAATTAAATTTAAAAGGAAACTGGGATGAAGTGAAAGGCAAGGCAAAGCAACAATATGCTGACCTCACCGATGATGATCTTTTGTACGAAGAAGGCAAAGATGATGAACTGGTTGGCCGCCTTCAAAAGAAAATAGGCAAAACAAAAGACCAGGTGATAGAGTGGATCCAAAGCCTGTAAGGGGCGTGAGGTTTGTGTATCAAAATAACTTGTCATCATTCCCTGTGATACAGTGTGAATGATGACATTTTTTAATTTTATAAATATGAGCGAACCTAAAGATGTACCCTTTTACCAGCAACTAGCTTTAAAATTGTTGGCGCTAACCCTGATTGCCTTTGTAATTTATATTGGGCAGGATATTTTAGTACCTCTGGCCTTTGCAATACTGCTCGGTGTGTTGCTGCTGCCCATTGCCTCTTTTTTAGAGCGCAAAGGATTTTCAAGGGTTATGGCAAATCTTGTGTCCATCTTTCTGGGGATTGCTTTTATAGGAGCCATTGTATATTTTTTATCTTACCAAATAAGCATTTTTGTACAAGACCTTCCGGCTATCAAAAAGCATTTGGCCAATCACTTAATAACTGTACAAAAATGGGTAAGCGAGCAGATGAATTTTACCCGATCGCAGCAATCCCATTTTATGGACGATGCAGCCAGTAAAATCAAAAGCACGGGTACGGCCATGTTGGGAGATACGGTTGTAACAGTTACGCAATCTCTTTTGGTAATGGTGCTGCTACCTGTTTACACGTTCCTGGTAATGTACTACCGCGACATGATCCGAAAATTTTTAATTAAAGTTTTTAAAGATGAGCATGAACCAAAAGTAATGGAAGTGCTAAGAGAGTCCAGGTCTATAATACAAGGCTACATGATCGGCCTTATTATAGAGATGGGTATTGTTGCAGCTATCAATTCTGCTGGCTTACTGATCCTTGGTATCCGGTATGCGATCTTTCTGGGAGTATTGGCTGCGATCCTTAATATGATCCCGTATATCGGTATGTTGATAGCATCTGTTTTTTGTATGCTGATAACACTTACCAGTTCAACAGAGCTTGCAGATATGGTTGGCGTACTTGTGATACTTACCGTGGTGCAGTTTATCGACAACAATATCATAATGCCTAAAGTGGTAAGTTCCAAAGTAAAGATCAATGCGCTGATCACTATTTTAGGAGTGCTTGTTGGCGGAGCGCTGGCAGGTATTTCAGGTATGTTCTTATCTATACCTGCTATTGCAATATTAAAAGTGATATTTGACCGGGTAGATGATATGAAACCATGGGGAATATTGCTGGGTGATGAAATTACCGGCACCAGGAAAAGCAAGATATATATGAAGCTGGAAAGCATGGGTAGCAAGTTGAGGGACCCTGCTCCATTAAAACCTCCCACGCTGGAAGAATAGCTCAACACAAATACAAAAAATTTCAATTTCTTCATACTGATTTGTAGAAAAAAATGCTCATTCGATCACGGGTAGGTCGTAAACATCTGGATACCAAATGGATCTTCCTCGCTGGATAAATGGTACATATATTGAAGTATTAGAGGAGCCGGGAACGTGAAATTTCACCCTGTGCAGGAATCCCTGCCAGTAGTTTTAGCGGAGTTAAAAAAAATATCCAAACCAGGTGAAATGATTTCAAAAATTTAATCCACATGATGCTTGCACGTGATTTAATTTGGCTAATATGTGGTTAGAAAAAGACGTTCTCTGTAATAGAATTTATTAACGATTGAAATATTATTGCCATGGAAAAACTCTGCCAGCAGTTTGAGGAGAAACTGTGTAAACTATTATCCTTTTTAACCCAATTGCCCTGCGAACTTGAAATGATAGCTGATGAGATTGACAACGAAAATTTAAAGAATGCATTAACGGCTGTCGCGATTGAAAGTGATCAATATGCAAAAGAATTAAGCGCACACCTTCACAGCCTGGAAATTAAAGCTCCGGTGCTGCAGTTACAAAATTTCCAGGAAGCTATCATACAGGATAGTCCGTTCGATGCTCATGTGAAAGGCGAAGAGGTACAACACATTTGTGAAAAGAGCGAAGCATTTTTTACAAATTTATATACCGATGTATTGAACGAATATTTTCCAAATACATCGCTGAAGGATATGATGAATTACCAGTTGTTAGGAATAAGATCTGCTTTTATGCGCATCAGGTTTTTAAATTCTTTGCGGTTTAACTGATCTGAATTTAAAGCATGATAAAGCCTGGTATATCCATGTTTCAAATCCTAATCATCAGGTCGGAAAACTAATTTTTTTGCTGAAATTAATTGAATCATTTTACAATAATATTGCTATGAAAACCAACAATCAAAACCAGTCGCTTGATGAAACGGATGCTCCAATCACAGAAATGTTGCCTGTGGTTGATCTTGCGGCATTAACGGAACAGGCAAAGATGGAGGAAGGCTGGACCACTAAGTTATATTCCAAAACCATTTTAAAGAATGATGAGCTGCGTATAATGCTGATTGGTA
>JBDSAP010000255.1:0-5907 GCA_039922055.1 Ferruginibacter sp. | reverse complement strand
ATGGTTTACAGGATGGTTGAACAGCATTCTGTTTTCAGGTTGCTTTTCAATCCATTTGTTGGGGAAAGTTTGGATTACTTGTTAGCCGTTGATAGAGGTGTTACGGGGATTGTAATTTCTGCTTTTTATTTTTACAGTTACTTGCATTTAATCCTGATCATCCTGCTAATCTTTCAAATACTGGTCTGCTTTATTGCATAATATTTTATCCTGATCATCCTGCAAATCTTTTAAATTCTGGTCTGCTTTAGTGCATGCATTAATCCTGATCATCCTGCAAATCTTTTAAATTCTGCTCTGCTTTAGTGCATGCATTAATCCTGATCATCCTGCTAATCTTTCAAATCTTGTTCTGCTTTAGTGCATGCATTAATCCTGATCATCCTGCTAATCTGTCAAATCCTGTTCTGCTTTAGTGCTTGCCTTTTTAATCCTGATCATCCTGCAAATCTTCCAAAATCCTGTTCTGCTTTAGTGCATGCATTAATCCTGATCATCCTGCAAATCTTTTAAATCCTGTTCTGATCCTTTTACTTTTCAAGTGGATCATCTTTAGTTATTGCATGAGCCTTTGCATAATTTATCCCTTTGTACCGGCTAGCTATAAACGCTATTCCTTGTAACAAATGATTTTTATAAACGGGATCCTGGTAGCTTTCTTTACTGTGGCCCAGGGTAGTGATCCAAATATTACCTCCTTCAAAAGGCTGCCACCAAACAGCCGGATAAAAATTCGCAAAAGAACCTGCATTCTTTAGTAAAAGGTCTGGCTCATCTGTTTTTAAAGAAAGAAGATCATGTGCCATTAATACTTTAATGCCGGGATATAATTCTTTTCCAAAATAACATTCATCTTCTCTTACCCATACTGCCGGAACCCCCTTCATGGATGGGTGCATGGGATCCATATTCTTAATGCGGAATTGCTGAAATTTTGCATGCCAGGAAAATGTTGCGCCAACCATCATCTTAAACCACTTCCAGTTTCTTTCGGTTCCGGTAACGGAATGGACGCCCACAAATCCGCCACCAGCTTCAATATACCGTCTGAAGGCCAGGCGCTGATCGTCAGTGTCAAAAACATCGTTATTGGTACTGGTGAAGATGAGGAGCGTATACTTTTTTAAATTAGTCTCGTTAAAAACAGCAGGGTCATCCGATACATCTGCCTTAAAATGATAAGCTACGGCTAACTCTTTAATACTGGTTACCGCAGCCGCGATATTATCATGTACATATCCTTTTCCATTTTTAGTATAAACGAGTACACGACTGTTCTTTAATTTATCATGCGAACCAATATTAAATGTAGGAGAACTATAAGAAGTGTGATGTGCATTGCCTGGTTGTATGGCAACAACTTTTCGCCCTATATCAGGAAATGCAAAACCATTAATCCTGTTGGGATATCCAATGAATGTGATTGAAATTAAAATGATAAATATGACAACTGGAAAATAGAATCTTTTCATATAAGATAAAATTTAAAAGGAATAAAATGACTCCGAAAATTTTGTATGCCGTCATCTTTTTACGCCAACGTTTGCGTATAAGTATTTTAACAAATTAATAACCACTAATCAAAAAACCTATATATTTAATTCTCCAAAATAGTTGAGCACTCCCAAAGAGCTACAACGAATGCACGACTTCTTTTTCATTCTTAAACAATTCTTGCTGTTATGAACCAAAACACCAAAACTGCCAAACGCCCAAACGGGAGTATTTTCCGTTTCGTATGTTTATTACTCGGCCTGGGTTTCTTTACGCTCAGTGCGAATGCCGGAAGGACAAGCCCTTCTCATTTTTCAGAAAAAAATATTCCACCTGCAACCATTTCAGGTAAAGTAACCGATTCAAAAAACGCACCGCTCGAAGGAGTAAGTGTGTTTATTAAAGGTACTAATAAGGGTGTTGTAACTGATGCCCAGGGAGCCTTTACAATTAAAGATGTTCCTGAAAATGGTACATTGATTTTTACCTATTCCGGGTTTGCTACACAAGAGGTTCCGGTCAGGGGGAATTCACCTCTTAGTATATCATTGGTCCAGGAGGTATCCGGATTGCATGATGTGGTAGTAATAGGTTATGGTACCCAAAAGAAGAAGGACTTAACAGGTGCTATCTCCCAGGTGAAAGCTACCCAGTTGGAAAACGAGAACCCAAGATCTGTACAGGATATGTTGCGTGGAAATGCTCCGGGCCTAGATGTTGGCTTTGATCCCAGTACCAAAGGCCAAAGTGGCTCACTCCAGATTAGAGGTCAGGGTACCTTAACAGCTAGCTCAAGTCCGTTGATTGTATTGGATGGGGTAATTTATCCGGGAACAATAGCGGATATTAATCCCAATGATATTGCCACCGTCGACGTTTTAAAAGATGCCAGTTCAGCCGCGGTATTTGGGGCAAGATCTGCCAACGGCGTTATATTAATTTCTACTAAAAAAGGAAAAGCAGGTAAACCCGTAATTACAGTGAACAGTAATATTGGATTGAACAAATTGGTCAATCAACCCCATCTGTTGAATGCAACTGAATTTTTGCAATTTCGTTCAGATGCTTTATGGGCTAAAGCAAGTTTTGATTCTACCACTAAACCTGGCATTAAGTATTTATATACCAGCCCTTCTAATTTGCCTTCAGATTTTACGCTGGCACAATGGCTGGCATTGGATGGCTCAACCAATCTCAACGATCCTACCGCTGTTTGGTTTAACCGTAATTTGTTTAAGCCGATTGAATTAACCAATTATAAAGCAGGTAATTCAATTGACTGGGAAAAGCAGATATATAATGACAAGGCCTTACAACATGATCATACCGTAAGCGTCGCACAGCGGAAAGAAGACTATAATTATTATTTTTCTTTAGGGTATTTAACCAACGAAGGTTTAACGGTTGGTGATAAGTATAAAACGCTCCGTACCCGGCTGAACATAGAGGCGAAAGTGGCTGAGTTTTTATCAATCGGTGTTAATTTTCAATATTCTAACAGGGATGAAAGTACCGTTCCTGTTAGGTTTGGTGATATTGCTTCTACTACTCCCTGGGGCTCCTTTTATGCAGCCGATGGCGTAACTGTAAGACAAAGCCCCAATGATGATCCGGGTTCCAACACCCATCCATTTTTAGACCAGGCATATACAAAGCGCCTGTATAAATACGATAACTTTTTTGCCACTGTCTATGCAAAGGGGAAATTGCCATTCGGATTCTCCTACCAGGTTAACTTTTCTCCCCGTTATGATGTGTTGCGTGAATACCAGCATTTATCTTCTAAAAAACCAGATATAGTAGCAAGAAAAGGTGTTGTAAACAGGAGAAATCAAACGGAGTATTCATGGCAACTGGATAATATCCTGCGCTGGAATAAAACTTTTGGCCAGCATGCCATAGAAGTTACTTTCCTGGTGAATGCAGAAAAATACCAATCCTGGAACACCACTATCCAGGCAGAGAATTTTTTACCCAGCGATAACTTAGGGTACAACGGTATTCAATTTGCCACCCTGCCTCCGATCGTTAAAAGTGATGATCAATATGAAACAGGAGACGCCCTGATGGGAAGGATAACCTATAATTACAATCAACGTTATTTTTTAACAGCAACCGCACGCAGAGATGGCTATTCTGCCTTTGGACAAAAAAACCCAAGAGCTACTTTCCCTTCACTGGGAGTAGCATGGTCAATAAGCGATGAAAAATTTATGAGTGGTACTTCAAAATGGCTGGACTATGCCAAGGTTAGAGTTTCGTACGGCGAAAACGGTAACCGGCAAATTGGACGATATGCAGCATTGGATACTTTAAATGCCGGTACTTATGTATTTGTAACTTCCGGAGGCGCCGCCTATAATTCCTCGTATGTGGCCGGAAGTAATTTACCCAATGCTAATTTGAAATGGGAAAGAAACAGTTCCATCAATTTAGGGTTGGATTATGCTATTCTTAAAGGCAGAATAAGTGGCTCATTTGATGTTTATGAACGCACCACAAAGGATTTACTGGTTAACCGGGCATTACCTACAGTTACCGGTTTTAAGAGCACATTGGTAAACCTCGGTGAAGTACAAAACAGGGGATTTGAAATAACTGTGAATACTGTGAACATGCAAAAAAGAAATTTTAGCTGGAATACTACTATTGGGTTGTGGACGAACAAAAACAAGATCATCCATCTATACGGGGCCACTCCGGACTACGATCCTTTGACAGGTAAACAAACCGGCAGTTCAGAAAAAGATGACATAACCAATGGCTGGTATATAGGGCATTCAATTAGTTCTGTCTACGATTATCCCGTACAGGGAGTTTGGCAGACTGCCGATGTTGCGTTAGCAAAAGCCTATGGATTTCAGCCGGGTGATTTTCGTTTGCAGGATGGAAATGGAGATGGCAAATTTTCGATTGCTGATAAGCGATTTATCGGAGACAAAGCCCCTAAGTATTCATGGAATATGAGGAACGAATTTAAAATTTATAAGAACTTCGATTTCTCTTTTACCTTGTACGCAAGGATGGGCCAGCTATCTACATTTAATGAAGCGACCAATGGGGCCAGGAACAATAGTAATAACGTTTTCTACGACCGTGTTAACTTTTATCAAGTACCATACTGGACTCCTTCCAATCCTACCAATGAATATGGAAAACTTGGTTCTACAAGGGGCGGCGGTGTTAACTGGAATAATTATAAAAAATCATCCTTTGTCCGGTTAAGTAATATCAGTCTCGCCTATACCATTCCGCAGGCAATTACCCAAAAATGGAAAATAGGAGCTTTGAAATTTTATACCAACGTGGTAAACGCAGCAGTATTTTCAAACTGGAATTACTTCGATCCGGAATATCATGGAGCTGACGGGCTTGCGAATATTACCCCAACCCCTTTGACCTATAATTTTGGTTTAAACCTTACCTTATAATATTAATCGTTAAATAATTAATACATGAAAAATTCATATAAATTATTGAGTCTTGCAGCCATCATCGTTATTGGCACGATGGTTTTGCAGAGTTGTAAAAAAGATTGGTTGGAGCCAAAGCCACTATCTATCTTTTCTGCTGATGAAACCTTTGTAGATGTTGTGGGGTTCAATGCAGCTTTAAATGGTTGTGCAAAAAATATCCGCGATGAATGGTATGGTGATGGTGCACCGATTATTACTGAAACCATCTTTTCGGAAGTAGCCGTAGAGGGAACAGATGATAAAACAGGACCGGCACAAAATTTAGACGTGCTGATTAAACCGGATGCCCAGTTAAACAATGGTGATTTTAATAAAATTGGTTGGTACTGGGAACAGGAATGGGTAGGTATTCGCCTGGCAAATACGATCATTTCCCGCCTGCCCGCAGCAACCGCTATTTCTGATTCAATTAAAAATATTATTAAGGGAAAGGCATTTTTTTTCAGGGCATACGATTACTATCGTTTGACCAATCAATTTGGAGATGTTCCTTGTCCATTAAAAGAATTAAAAAGTGTAAAAACGGACTATGCTACCGTAAAAAGAGACGTGATTTTGCAGCGTATGAAATTAGATCTTGACAGCGCTGTGCTTTGGGTGCCATGGACTGCTGATAAAGGAGATGTAAACAAAGGCGCCATTTATCATTTGTTAGCAAAGGTAGATCTAGCATTGGGCCTGTTTGATGACGCGATTGCCGCTGCGAGTGCCGTTATTAATAACGGCGCCTATTCGTTAATGACCAACCGTTTTGGCGTGGATGCGTCTAATATCAATAAAAACGTAACCTGGGATCTGCACCGCCCTGAAAATAAAACGGTGGGTGCAAATAAGGAGGTATTGTTTATTGTAACAGATCGTTTGGGAAATGCCGGTGCATTTGCCAATGGCATCCAGAGTATGCGCCAGGCAGCCCCGGGTATATCAATAGCAGGTA
>JBDSAP010000254.1:0-17242 GCA_039922055.1 Ferruginibacter sp. | reverse complement strand
AATGGGTTGGATATTTGAAAAAAGCCCAGTGGAATATTTTTTCGGATTTGAAACTTCAATCGACACTTTATTTGGAGATGTTTTTGTCTTTTGGCATTTAATAGTTGGCATTACTCTGACTTTAACGCTCAAGAAAAGCCAGGGATTAATACAGCAGCCAGTCGAATAAGCGAGGAGGATTTGCCCCTCTGCTCCTCACACAACCATACGTGTCCCTCTCATAAGGCTCTCCAATATACGTGGGCAAGTAGTAAGCTGGCCATACACTCCAATGGGAAACAGGCGGGATTATAATTCATAACTCATTAAGCCTCGATCTCAGCCTCTGCTTACTCTTATTAAAAACCATCCTCCCTTTTTCTATTCCTTTTCTTAATTCCTTTTGCGCTTCGGGGGGTAGGTTGTAAACAGACTGGCATGCTACGGAACAACAACCATCATATTTTTTTGCACATTCATCGCATTGAATAAAAAGCAGGTGGCAACCGTCATTTTTACAATTGGTATGTGCATCGGCAGGCTTGCCGCACTGATGGCATTTAGCAACTATATCTTCTGTTACCCGTTCACCAAGCCGGTCGTCAAAAACAAAATTTTTTCCAATGAACTCACTCTTTAATCCTGCTTCTTTTACCTGGCCGGCATAGTTGATGATGCCTCCTTCCAAATGAAATACATTTTCGAAACCATTGTGCAACATGTAGGCACTTGCCTTTTCGCAACGTATCCCACCGGTACAATACATGATGATATTTTTATCCTTATGTGGTTGCATCATTTCAACAGCCATCGGCAGTTGCTGCCTGAATGTATCGCTTGGAATTTCTATGGCTTTTACAAAATGTCCTACTTCATATTCGTAATGATTGCGCATGTCGATCACGATCGTATTTTCATCCTGTAGCAGTTCATTCATTTTAATTGCATCCACATACTTTCCCTTCTTCTGCATACTGAAAGCCGGGTCTGTAATGCCATCCGCTACTATCTTATCTCTTACTTTTATCTTCAACACCCAAAAAGATTTGCCCTTTGCGGCAGGATCATTCGGCGCTTTATCATCCACTGCTAAGTTCAATCGTATGCCGTTCAGCGGTTCGATTGTATTGATATAAGTTTTAAGCTCTTCCAGGTTTTCATCGGGCACACTTATTTGCGCATTGATCCCTTCGTGGGCAATATAGATTCTGCCAAATACTTTTAGCGCATTTAAAGCGGCATACATTTCATTTCTCAATTGCTGAGGATCTGCCACCGGGAAATATTGATAAAAGGAAATGGTTGTTCGTGGAATTGTTTCTTCGTACAACAATTTTTTGAGCTCCGCCTGGGAGACACGGTTGTGTAGTTGGGCCATGATTGATCTATTTGATCCCGCTAAAGGGAAATTAAAGTTGATGAAGGAACAAAAGAACCTTCATCATTTAATTGGATGCTTGCAGGGCAAACCAAATTTGAGGCGCAAAGATAATTTTTATTACACTAATTGCAATTACACGAATTATGAAGGCACGAATTACACGAATTATTTCATTAATAGTGGATCTATTATAACGTGGAAAAAGATGCCAAAAGGTATACAGTACAAGAGTGCGACGCAACAATGACGCTATGGAAAACCTATGTTTGGACAAAAAGAAATTGTATTCGTAATGAGCTATGAATTATGAGTTATGAGTGCCGATCACCATTATCCAGTATCAAATTACCAATTATCAATTATCAATTATCAATTATCAATTATCAATTATCAAATATCAAATATCCAGTATCAATTATCCATTATCCAGCATCCAGTATCAATTAAAAACCGCCGCCACTGCCGCCACGGGTTGATTGTCCATTCACACTATCTCCTATCAATCCGCCTGTTCCGAGCCGAATACCTGTAACGGTTGCCCGGCCATTTTGATAGGCAGCCACAAAATCAATTCTAAATATTTTGAGGATATTTTCCAGGCCTAAAAAAACTTCCGAGTAATGATCGCTTCCATTCACGAAAAAAGTATTGTTACCCGCCACCAGGTTCCAGTTGAGCCGGTTAAAATATGGGATCTTATTAGTGAGCAATCCATTGAAATGATGCTCCAGGTGCACAACACTATAGAAAGTTGCAATGTTACTGTTAGCATAATAAGGCGCCAGTTGAAAGCTGTTGAGGTACTCGCTTGCAGCTATCGAACGGTTTCCATTAAAGTGCTGGTAATCCTGGATGAACACTGATTTACGGTTTAAGAAACCGCCCACACCCACCTTATATTTCAGCGTTCCTGCAAGCTTAAAATTCTTATCATTAAAAACAGTAAAACGCCACTTGTCAAAGTTCACATCGCTTCCCAAAATTCCATTAAAGCCTTTGGTATAATTTAAACTAAACGTTGGGATCTTTGAACCAATTGATATCTTCCGGTTGGGGAATTGGATATAGCGTTGGCCCGGCTTAATGCTCAAGTCGATGCTCAACAGCACCGCCTGGTGTTTGGCAAATTCTTCCACTCCTACTTTTTCAAAAGGATAGTTGGGCGTAATATTCACACTGTCTCTTTTAAAAAAAGTAAAGTTTGTGGTGTTTGATAATGGCAACCTGTTCTCGTACAAAGCATTTATACTTATTCTTAAGCCACTTTCAAAACGTTTGTTATATCCGGCAGCAGCAAACACATTTTCGTAGATCTTCATTAAATTATCACCATACAACAAAGTACCGATGCTGTTGATCAAAGGAGTAATAGGACTTTCTTTATTGAACTGGCTGACTCTTTTACCGGCAGAAAATAACCAGGCGTGGCGCCTTAGCCGGTTATCGGTATCAAGGTCTCTCGTTCGCAGTGCAATATCAATTGCTCCATTCAGGTGCTTGTTGCTAAACCCATACCGGAGACTCGGTCTTATAGAAAGATTTGTTCTGGAACTCCGAAGGAATTTATTGAAGTAGCCTCCTGCATTTACAACGGCGCCTTCCACCGTATTATATTCCAGTTTCGGCGCCAAACCATCCAACCCCCACTGGTATTGGTTAGTGCTGTGGTAGTGAGTTCTGTTGATGCCCGACCAAAAAATATCTAACGGATTTATCTTCCCTTGTTCCTTCTTCAGCGAATCAACGGATTGTTTACTGAGTATCGAATCTTTGTGAACTTCATACAGGCTGTCCTTTACCTGGTAATCCTTCACTTCTTCCTTTTCAAGCGGCACCGGGCGGATGGTATCCCAATAAGCTTTACTTTTTTTATTAACCCCTGTGTCGTATTTAATGATCACCCGGTCGAAATAACTTTTAGCAATTGCCGGGTTGATATTGTAGTTAGAATATACATTCACAAAATTAGCCACTGCGTCTATCCCCAACTGGTTGAAGGTAAAATGCAGTACCTGGTTTTTTACCCTCCAGGCATCGGCTGAAACGGGCACATGAAACTGGGTGATCTGCAATGTATCAATAATTTCAAGCTGCGATTTTTTTGTGAGGAAAAGATCTGTGCTATGGATGCGCCAATCTCCTTCCGTGATATTGATGGTGCCGGAAAATAGCGGCTCATAATTTCGTCGTGGCGTCACCCTTATGCTATTGATCTCTTTTCCGTTTTCCCAAAAACTTCCTAAAAATTTGAAGCGGTAAAAGCCAATGGCGCCATCCGCAATCGGCGACACAAACCCACGTGGATTCAGTCTTTCAGCAAATACGGTAACGTTATTTTGATAAAAAGTAAGGAACGTAGGAAATGTAAAACCAAATCCCCCACTGCCGCTTACCCTGCTGCTTTTTACTTCCATTTTAAACTTATCAGGCAACTGCGAAGCGATGCTTGAAATAGATTCTGATAAGTAAATAATACCCTGACCCATTGTATCCAGCCCCATCTCCTGCCTGCTTTCATCGGGCACCTTTCTTCCTAAAATTCTTTTTGGAAGACGGCGCAGTTTCATCATGTCTTTGGTATAAAGATCGCAGGTGAACGCATTTACTTCTTTGGCATAAAAATCTCTTTTCTTTATTGCCTCCCGGATAATTGCATAAGCAGGATCTTCTGCATCGCTTCTGATGATAACCTCTTTCATCACCAGCTTTTGTTCAGTAAGCACAAAAGAAACTTCTACATCTTCTGTGTTAACCGATACTTCTTTTTCCAGCGAAGTATAACCAATATGCTGACATACCACGGTGTATTTACCAGGTGGAATGCTGATAGCAAATCTTGCCCGGTTATTAGCGCTTGCACCAATGGTAGTTCCTTTTATAGTGACGGAAGAATAACTAAGCAAGTCACCCTTATCGTTATATACGGTGCCAAAGATCTTTTGCGCATGAGAAGAGTGAGAAAGGAAGACGAGCAAAAAGAATATTATTATTACTCTCATAGAAGCCGGGATAATTTAGTAAACATCGGAAGCGATTTGTTGATATATAAGAATTTAATTTGCAGCATCTAATCTTTTGTGCAAATAGCTTCCCGCTAATGCTGCAAATCCCGCTACCAATGCACCGATCAATGCTGTCACCAGGATGAGGAAAGCAGGGCTGTCGGTCTTTAATATCACCAAAGAAATTTTATGTGCCAGGATATGATTGTTGCCACTGCTTAAATACCAGGCCAATGCTCCCCATAAAAAAAACAATGCAGTAAAGCCTGCAATGAAGGACCAAACTGGTTTTTGTGGAATGAGCGCAGCTACTATAAATGCAACAATAGCTATCACCCACCAGGGTAGGTAAAAACATGCGGCCAGGCTAAGTATTGCGATGAGAATGATAGATATAAAAAGTTTCATTGAAAAAATTTAAATGTTAGTGCGCTAATGATAACTGCCGCTATTGTCATGATTTGCTGAAACTCATCTTCCACTTCACCTGCTTATTATTTTCATCACCCTTTTTCATCATCCATAAATTGTAATATTTACCAGCCGCCCATTGATCAATAAAATTATCGTAGTAGATGCTTCCAGGATTACCACTTTGTCCCCCCGGATAAACGCCATACGCCTCTGTTTCAGGTGTAAGACTTACGATCATGCGCCAGCTCGGGCCATGTAACTGCCTGGCAGCATTGATGCAATGTTCTCCTCCACCGACAGGCAAATTGCGACGGCTAAACGCTGGCAGCTTCAGCAGGTGGATAACACTCGTACCCTTATATTTACCCCACTCCAGGTTACCTGATTTCTCACCCTTCTTAAATTCTTCCACCGAGTTTTTAAAGACCGTGGTTACATCATCAGCTAATGTTTCAATATTGGGCGTTTGTATGTTATCTAAAAATTTATAAGCCGAATCTCTTAATATACCCTCAAGCAAGCTACTCTCGTTGGGACGAATGATCACTTTGGGTGCATTGGCAAATTCATCGTCATAAACCAGCGACCAAAAATTGAACCATAGCAATGCGAAAATGGTGGCGCCTTTTGAATCAACATCGTTGTTATAATCCCACGATCTCAACATATTCAGAAATACCAATTCATCTGTATTTAGATCTGCCTCCCGGATATTTTTGGTGAATACCGGTACGGCCATTTCAGCAAACTGGTTATAATTATTCGTTTGCATCGTCATCATTTTCTCAGGCGTAAACTTTATGGAATCAGCAAGCTTCCTGTTAATGATAATGCCACGATAAACATGCATGAACCTGCCAAGGTAATAGGGATAAGTGGAATCTGCCGGATACTGGTTTGCACTGCTTACAAAGCCCCGCTCTGGATTATATTGTGCAGGTGTTTCATCCTGCGGTATCATCCCCTGCCACATATATGCTGAGTCAGTTCCAGGCATTACAAAATCGCCCTGGCCTTTCCATTTTGCCGGCCACTGCCCTTGTGTACGCATGGCAATATCGCCGGATTTGGAAGCAAACGCAAAATTTTGCCCCGGCGTTTCAAAATGGGAAACTGCGGTTAGATAATCTCCATAATTTTTTGCGCTGTTCAACAAAAGAAAAGTTTTAAGCTCATTGCTTGGGTCGTGCGCCTTCCAACGCACCGCAAAATATTTATCAGATTGAGAGCGGTTTCCACTAAAAGATTTATCGTACATCACAGGGCCAAATACTGTGTACGCCACTGTATCTATAAAAGTAATACTGTCCCTCACTATTATTGTATCGTACCTGAAAGTTGTTTCTTTCCAGGCACTGTCAAACCAATATTCCTTCCGGGTATCATCTTTAAACCTGATCTCGTAATAATCTCTCACATCCCGGCTTCCATTGGTTACGCCCCATGCGCAACTATCATTGTAGCCAATAATAATACCCGGTGCGCCGGGAAATGTAGACCCATAACAATTATACTCCGGCGTGCTCAACTGCATCTCGAACCAAAGTGATGGAAGGTTTAAATTAAGATGCGGATCATTACAAAGGATCGGCGCACCTGAAACTGTTTTTGACCCGGCAACAGCCCAGTTATTGCTGCCATTATTTTTGTCGGGTTTCTCTTCTGTTGCGTTTAAGGTATCCCTGTTTTTAAAATAAAGAGAGTCCGCATCAGCCGGCGCTTTTACCAACAGTTTCGGCGCTACGTACACAGTCCCCTTCGGTATGATTGGATCAATTGAATCTTGCTGAAGCGGAAATAATTTTGCAAAATCAGCAGCGCTGAAAAAACTTTTAGCATTGGTCATTTCAAAATCATCTTCGGCACCCGCTAAACTTTCCGACATATTTTTTAAAAACAAAGCAGTTTTCAAATTCGACCATTGCTCGGGTTTATACCCTAACAATTTATATTCTAATGGCAGGCTGCTTTCGGTAAGTGTAGCGATGTATGCATTTACACCCGCTGTATAATTATCGCAGGATAATTTTGTTTGCGGATCACCTTCCATTTCCTTCAATGAAGTTTCGGCTGCGTACACCATACCCAGTCTCCTGAATTGACGGTCGTGGTCGAATGCCACGTTGCCCACCACTTCACTTGCTCTGCCAGCCGCTGCAAGTGTTTGCAGTTCCATTTGCCACAACCGGAATTTAGCATGCAAAAAACCCTGAACAAAATAAACATCATTCGCCTCTTCGGCAAATACATGCGGCACCAGCCTTTCATCAAAATATACGGTTACTTTACCCTTTAATTGCGGAAATTTAAGATCAGCGGAAAAATCAGTATCTATATCTTCTGCATTTTGCCAAACGCCGTGTTGAGGACTTAATAATTTACCAAGTGGCGCGGGTATTAAGCCCCTGGTATCAAACAAAATAATCAATCCTATTGTTACGAGCGAAAAAACAATTAATGGTACGATCCGCATAAAAAATAATTATCGCTCAAATTAAGGAAAAGCTGTATTAACCAACCAAATACTTCGTTTATTTTTGTGTGATGACAACGGAAGGTATTGATGTAAAGAATATCCTGGGACTTAAATTGCCTTCTGATCCGCGGTGGGTAAACCTTGCCGAAATGCAACTGGAAGATATACTTACAGACCATGCTTATTGCGAGCAAAAAGCAGCCACTACTTGCATATCGCTCATACAAAAATATTCAGATAAACCCAGGCTCGTTCAAGAATTAAGTCCCATTGTTACAGAAGAATGGGGACATTTCAGAATGGTGCTGGCCGAATTACAAAAAAGAAATTTACAATTAGGAAAACAACGCAAGGATATCTATGTAAACAAGCTGATCGAGTTTCAATTAAAAGGTGGCGGTCCGGATGATCGCCTGTTAGATCACTTGTTAACGATGGCGCTGATAGAAGCGAGGAGTTGTGAACGGTTTAAAAGGCTAAGCGAAGGGATGAACGATACCTACATGAGAAATTTTTACCGCCGCTTTATGGAGAGCGAGGCCGGCCATTACACCTTATTTATTACTCTTGCCGAACATTACTTACCCAAAGAAAAGGTAAGAAAAAGATGGACCGAATGGCTGCAATATGAGCAAGCTATGATCGGGAGTATTGAGGTGAGGGGCGATAGGATTCATTAGTATAGGTCAATGATGAATCAATGTCATTTACTTTAGAAATTTCACGCAAAGAATGAAAAGAAGCAAAGCCGCAAAGTCTATTTTCATCTTCTTTGCGTTCTTACCTTGTACTACTTTGCGGCTTTGCGTGAAAATGTGCCAAGGCTTAAGTCAACGATATTGAATGATGAATGGCCAGAGGTTAAAATTTTAAGGCTCTAATTCACTTTGTCATTCAGCAGCCAGCATAAATTTCTCACCATTATATTTCGCCTTCACAATTATCATTTATCCCATTATCAATTATTCAACATTCAAAACAAATCGTTGTCCAGGCATTAAATCTTTGTGGAACTTCAGTGGCAGCCAGTCCCGATCTTTTATCGGGATCGCACCCTTGTGCATTGGTGCATTGTGGAGCATCTGCCTTCATTTTATAGCGACTCAAAATATTCTCTTTCCCCATCAAAATTGATGTAGGGATAATGTTTATTTAGCTCAATGGTTTTTTGAAGATGAGTTTGTAAAAACTTTTTATGCTGCTCCGAAGTTGGATTGAATGGTTTATGATTTTTGGCAGCATTGATAATATTTATTTCTTTCATTAACTTCCGGGAAGGCTCGTCAATACAGGCATTCACAAATTTTTCCCACACATAGTTGGTAGCTGCATAATTTGGATGCACCATATCTTCCGCATAAAAACGATAGTCCCTCAAGTCATCGACCACCAATTCATAAGCAGGAAAATAAAATATATTTTTTTGTGTCTCTGCCAGTTGATGCACAGCTTGTATTAGCGTAGCCTTGCTCCTGTTATTTTCTACAAAGCCGTCCCGTAAATGCCGCACAGGACTGATAGTAAATATTATTTTTATCGCTGGATTAAATGCAAAAAGCTGATCCATCATTTCTTTTAGCGAATCCTCAACTTCCGTTACTTTCAATAATCTTTTTGCAAACTTATCGGTAGGCACTTTATGGCAATTCGCCACTACCTCTTTGTTATCAAGCTCATATACAAAAGCAGAGCCAATAGTGATCATCAGCCAATCAGCAGAT
This sequence comes from Ferruginibacter sp., assembly GCA_039922055.1. GTDB lineage: Bacteria > Bacteroidota > Bacteroidia > Chitinophagales > Chitinophagaceae > Ferruginibacter. The sequence goes on along the minus strand of JBDSAP010000254.1, from coordinate 8,269 downwards.
TTTAAAAAGCCATGGGCAGCAGCCTGCGATGCGTTGATACCATTTAAGCAAGTGAGCTTATCAGGATGGGAAAAACGGCTATGATGCTCCCAACTGTGCCAGCTTTCATTTTTATAAAAAAGACCGGCTTCGGTGTACTGCTTATTTTCGATGTATGAACTCACCGACTTTGCAATACTGATAGGGTTGAACAGGATGCCATTCGGATTTTCAAGCACTGAAAACTTATACTGCTTTAGCTTGCTGCCGATATTTTCCGTAAAGCAGGAACCGATCATCAGAATGGAATCCTGGTGACGGATGAGCGCCGCTATCGGCTTTGGAGTAAATTCTAAATGAAAATCCATAATGAATACTGATTACACGAAATTAGAGATGTTTACATTAGTAGAATCATAAACGGGCGCCAGGCAGGAGAAGTTCTAAAATTTACCACCAGGATTAGAAGCCCCGAAACAATGGACAGATTATAAATACCAGGCAGGCAAAAAAATAAATTCCAGCTAATGAACGTTTTAGCTGTTGTGTATCCACAGAATAATTACGTGTTTGATAGAAAATATTTTAGAATATCGCAATCATTCCTAATACATGCGTAGGTGTGAACCTTGCAGACTTTTACGATAAAATCATATTTTTAAAATCGTTCGTTTATTTTTTTACCTGATATTTGAATCACCGGTTGCCTGTCACCGAAACTCTAATAATAAAATATTCACCCATAAAAAATGAAAATAAAATACCCAAGCATAAATGGATTAAGGGCAATAAGCATCACGCTCGTGGTTATTCATCACTTATGTCTTCAGAACCGCATTTTCAAAATTTTTGCAGATACCGCATGGCTAAAGCCGTTACTAAGCTTTTTGCAGGACGGCCAACTTGGAGTAAATGTCTTCTTTGTTATTTCTGGTTTTCTTATTACCTCACTAATGCAACAGGAAGAGATAAAAACCAACACTGTTTCTTTAAAGGATTTCTATATCAGGCGAACATTAAGAATATTTCCAGCATATTACACACTGTTGCTTGTATATTTTGTGTTGCAATTACTAGGCTATATTCACATCCCGAAAGAATCATGGCTCACTGCCGCGACCTACACCAAATATTTTAACTGGAAATTGGATTGGTATACCCGTCATGCGTGGTCCCTGAGTATTGAAGAACATTTTTATATTTTATGGCCCCTGATTTTTCTTGCTGGAAATAAAGTCAGAAAAATCATTTCAATTTCCTTGATCATTATAGTGCCTTTCGTCCGGTTATATGAATTTTTTCATCCAACCAGTTGGCTAAATGAATTAACAATTTTTACAAGAATTGACGCAATTTCTATCGGTTGTCTTTTTGCTTTATTCAAAGATGAAATAGTAAAAAAAATGAGCCCTCATTGGAACAAAATATTTTACTTTTCAGTCATTTGCATATTTGTGTTAAGATATTTACCCGTCCTGGCACATAAAGTTCACCTCGGATTTATCTTTATTCCACTCGGAGTAACTCATGGTACTATCGCAAATATTTTAATTGCATTCATTATGATGTACTCGGTTTTCAAACAAAGAGGGGCCTGGTTTAAAATACTAAACTGGAAGTTCATAAACTATATCGGTTTGTTATCGTACAGTATTTATTTATGGCAGCAGTTCTTTATCTATAAGTCGGACTATTGGATAAATCAGTTCCCCCAAAATGTATTTTGCATGATGGTAGTCGCGATATGCTCTTATAATTTTATTGAAAAACCGTTCCTTAAACTCAAGTCCAAGTTTCAGGGCGCCAGGAAGAAACAGGCGCCTGTACCTGCTTATGTCGCAAACGAGATATAGTGAAAAAATTAAATCGCTTCAAATATCCGCCCTGCCAACTGGCTCGAAAGAGCCAAAGCATCTTTATCAATCCCGTCCAATAAATTCAATTCCGTAAAATAAGGGGCTAGCAGTTCCGTATCCATATTTCCTACCAGTTCATCCCCGGCCATTGGGCAACCGCCAATACCTTTCAATGCTCCGTCAAAACGGGTGCAACCGGCTTGCAAAGCGGCATCAGTTTTCTCTTTCCAGTTAAGCACAGTAGAATGAAGATGTACGCCAATGGTTATTTCCGGATATGCCGGTATCAACATGCTGAGTACAGAGCTAACCTGTAATGGCGTAGCCACGCCCACTGTATCAGCCATTGAAATGATCTCTATTCCCAGGTTGGCAATTTTCTCTACCCATTCCGCCACCAATGTTTCGGAGTAGGCGTCGCCATAAGGGTTACCAAAGCCCATCGAAATATATACCACCAATTTTTTCTGGTTTTTAATACACAGATTTTGCATTTCCTCCACGGTTTCAAATGACTGCTCCATGCTGCTGTTCGTATTGCGCAATTGAAAGGTTGGAGAAACAGAAAAAGGAAAACCAAGATAGCTGATATCATCAAACAGCACAGCTTCTTCTGCGCCACGAAGGTTGGCAACAATGGCCAGCAACTTTGTGGTTGTGCCGCTCATGTCAAGTCCTTTTAGCACTTCTTTAGTATCTGCCATTTGAGGGATGGCTTTTGGCGAAACGAAACTGCCGAAGTCGATCGTATCAAAGCCGCATTTTAAGAGGCTATTGATATAATTGATCTTTTGTGTAGTAGGGATAATATGCCTCCAGCCCTGCATCGCATCCCGGGGACATTCAACCAACCTGATTTTATCTGTCGGAAACATACTGCAAGATAAAGCATGCGAAAGAAAATGACATGAGCAGTGGCCGTTTATTGATTTAGCTAAGCAGTAGTGAGAAATATATAAAAATATCACTGCCGATTCCCGTTTTGTGAAATATGCCACCGTTTTCATCGTTAACCATCAATCGGAGAATTAGCGGGCATGCCATAAATTCCCGATGCAAGCCTGGTCCTTAGTAAATACACAGTTAACAGCAATGGGGACTGTTCAAATCCAACCATGAAAACCTATTTTCTTATTTCGCTTTTGGCGATTTTTGCCCGAACTAACTTACAGGCGCAAGGCAATATGCCAGCGACACCTTTGGAATGTCTTGCAATACAATCCTTTAAACAGGATATACATTTTACCTCTACAATATCTATTCAAAATGCTAAGCCGGATTCGGTGACACAACCTATTCAGGCAAACCGATCTATCCCGCCTGCCAGCAGTGTACAAAAAAACGATCAATTCACCCGCGGCAGTTTAGTGTTTTCAAACAATTTCCCTTCTGATTATTCATTAAATGCTTTAAAATATAGCTACCCTCCAATTGACAATTCGAAGAGTTGGAAACTTACTGCAACGCGGCTTACAGTCGGCGGGTTTGCATTGGTCGCAAGAACGCTCCCCTATTTTTTGAAGGCTATCAGGACGAAAGCCGGACTGCGCTTTTGCTGCCAGAAAACAACTTTTGGAACTTTCAATAAGGCACGCAAAAAAGTTACAGGTATCACGTTCGCCATTCCAATCGGTCATAATAAACCCGGCTTTTTTAAATAAAAAAGCAGCATACCATTGCATGCTGCTTCCAAAAATATCTAAGGTTAAATTTATTCTACTTCTTTAATCATTTTATCGTAGGTAGCTACCTTAGTGGCATCCTTCTTTACTTCAGCCACATTCTTTAATATCACCAGTGCTTGCTTGTAATTCACTTTCTCGGAGGTTTTAGGCTTTTCAATTGCTTTGTAAAGCTCTACAACTTTTTCTCCATAAGGAACAGATTGACTCATTGCATCGTCTGCTTCGGTCTGCAACGCTTTTTTCTTCTTCACATCGTCTGGTTTTACCCCTTTTATTTTTCTTGCTTCTTCAGAAAGATCTATCGAATTGTTATAGTAGAAATTTGATAATAAGAAATTGGCCTCGCTTGTTGACTTAATAGCAATTGCCTTCTTCATCAATTCCGGTAATTTAGCCTTGTAAACGTTGGTATTCGAATCCTTCATTTCATCCGAATAAATATACCTGTACAGCTCTACCCCATAATTGTAAGGCAATGTATAATTACCTGGGTTCTTCGCCATCAGTTCATCATACTTTGGGAAGATCGCCGGCTTGCCAACACCATCAGTTGCCTGCTCAATCTCAATCGCACTCCAGAATTCGTTGTTGTCAGGATAACTTTTTCTGCCTTTCTCAATAACGGAAGCAAAAGCAGCATTATCTTTTTTAGTTTTATAATAATCAGCTAAAAACTGGTAGGCATCGATATACTGTTTCTCGCCAATATTGGCATCTACTATTTTTTTATAGAAGGTGGCAGCGTCATCCATTTTCTTTGCTTCGGCTGCGGCAATAGCGGTGTACAAAGTAAGCGTAGTATCAATAGTTGAAAATTTAAAACCGTTGTTTCCTGTAAGATTATTCGATGCTACATAGTCATGTATTTCGAGCGCTTTTTTGAAATCTTCAAAGGCAGTTGAAGGGTCTTTGGCCATGTATGCTTTTACACCCAGGTCAGAATAATAAGTTACATATAGGTCAAATAGCGGAGAATTGTTTTGTTCTTCCAGTAACGGAGCTTTTGGGTCTAATTCACGGTATTTTTTCAAAGCATCGTAAGCAGTACTTTTAATAGCCCTGTTTTCAGCAGCCGGCTTGGTACTATCTTTCGAAATCTGGTTGTACACATACCCTTTATAAAACCATCCTTCCGCTTTCTCCGCATTCTTGGGCACTGCAAGGAATTTATCAATCGCTTCTTTGGCCTTTTGCGTTTGGCCGGTCAATGCATAAGTCTTTATCTCCTTAATATCCTGCGCATTAGCAACACCCAACAGCAGCGTAAAAGCCGCCAGTAATAAATTTTTTGTCATCTATAAAAATTTTAGTTGTTAAAGGTATTAGTTTGTTGTTAATTCAAATAATTTCAACCACAAATTTCATAAACCATGCCATAATTAAGGCTGGTGTGAGAATATTCTGTTTAAAAAATTTAAAAAAGGGCGGTTTCAGCGCCGCTCGTATATTCCTTATTTTTGTCAATTATTTTTTAACCTTTTATATATTGATCTCTAATACTTCCATACAACAAATTCAGAGCCGGATTGATATTATAGAGATTATCGGTTCTTTTATCAAATTGAAAAAAAGAGGCGCCAATTACCTCGGCCTGTGCCCTTTTCACAATGAAAAATCTCCTTCGTTCACGGTATCTCCGGCAAAGGAAATTTATAAGTGTTTTGGTTGCGGCCGTAGCGGGAACACCATCGGCTTTTTAATGGAGCATGAAAAGTACAGCTATGTGGAAGCGCTGCGCTGGCTGGCACAAAAATACAATGTAGAGATCGAAGAAACAGCAGCTTCACCCGAGCAAAAACTACAGCAGCAAAGTGCCGACAGTTTATATATCATTAACAGTTTCGGTCAAAAGTTTTTTTCAGATCGCCTGTTCAATTCAGAAGAAGGGCAGGATATCGGCCTCAGTTATTTAAAGGAAAGAGGTTTCAGGGAAGATATTCTTAGAAAATTCCAGATCGGCTATAACCCCGAAGCACGTGATAGTTTTGCAACGGCTGCATTAGAAGCACAATACAATCTCGAGTTGCTGCAAAAAAGTGGCCTCGTAACCATTCGTGACGAAAGACCGGTTGACAATTACCGCGGCAGGATCATTTTCCCCATACACAATCAAAGCGGTAAAGTGCTTGGCTTTGGGGCACGCATTTTAAAAAAGAACGACAAGGCTCCTAAGTATATCAACACTCCGGAAAATGAGATCTATGTAAAAAGTAAGATACTTTATGGCAGCTATTTTGCCCGCATGGCCATTGACAAAGCAGATGAATGTTTGCTGGTAGAAGGTTACACGGATGTAGTTTCCCTGCACCAGGCAGGTATCGAAAATGTGGTGGCGAGTGGTGGTACTTCTCTTACCCCGGATCAACTTCGGCTGGTAAAAAAATATACTAATAACCTTACTATTATTTATGATGGAGATAGCGCCGGTATCAAAGCGGCATTGCGTGGTCTTGATCTTGCGCTGGAAGAAAGCCTGAATGTAAAGCTTGTTTTGATACCTGATAAAGAAGATCCTGATAGCTACGTAAACAAGGTAGGACCGGAAGCTTTCCTCGAATTCATATCAGCTAATAAAAAAGATTTTATTCTTTTCCAGCTAAGCGTGATGCTGGAAGACGCCGGCTCGGATATGAATAAAAAATCTGCCGTGGTAAACCAGGTGGCAGAAACGATCTCGAAAATCAATAAGGCAGAAGATTTTACAAAGCAACAAGGTTACATTAAGCAGTCGGCTGAATTGCTGAAGATAGAAGAAAGCGGACTGCATGCGTTGGTAAACAAATTTATCCGCGAAAAAATTAATAAGGAAGAGCAGCGGATCGGCCGGGAAGATGCTAACAACCGCCAGGCGCCTTCGTCCCAAACCAGTTCGCCGGAGATCTATGAAATTGAGGATGACGCCACTTCACTTTTTAATAAAGATGAGCAGCATGAAAAAGCAATGGTAAGAAGCCTGCTTGAATTTGGCTTAAAGGAATGGGATGCAGATCAAAGGGTAGCAGATCATATTTTTTCAGAAATTGACACCAACCAGTTGGAAGAACTGATTGATAATAAAAAGCTGCTTGGTTTAATTAAAATCTATAAGACCTGGTACGATGAAGGACTGGAGCCTACTGCCAAAACTTTCTTGTATCACGAAGATGTAGAGATGAGTAAATTAGTGATGAACGTAATGGACTATAATTACGAAATAAGCCCTAACTGGAAAGAATTTTACGAAGGAAAGATACTGACCCGTGAAGACCTGTACAAGGAAGAAGTATATAGCACAGTAAATTATCTGAAGCTCAGAAAAATAAAAAGGATGATGGACGAGAACCAGCGTGATCTCGAGAAGTCGCATTCCTCCGATGAGCAAATGGTTTTGTTACAAACGCACCAGCATTTAAAACAGGTAGAGATCGATCTTACAAAAAAGATCGGCACAGTAATATTCAGGTAGAGGGTTTTGAATGGTTTAGGGTTTGGGGTTTGGGGTTTAGGGTTCATAGTTCATTGTTGATGGTTTCATGATGAAATTGCAATCAATGTCGCTAACTTAAGCCTAAGCACATTTCACGCAAAGCCGCAAAGTAATACAAGGTAAGGACGCAAAGAAGATGAAAATAAGACTTTGCAGCTTTGCTTCTTTTCATTCTTTGCGTGAAATTTTTAAAGTAAACGACATTGAAATTGAAATGTTCAATGTTCAATTGAAGGCAGCAGCTTTCCATGTTTAGGGTCTAAGTGCTGTTTAAATTTTTCAATTGCACAGGCAAGAGACGATTCAGCTTTAAGTAGCGATGATGCATTGTTGCCCAAAGCTGTAAAAGTACAAGAGGGCGATGCAAGGATGATGCAATGGAAAAAAACTGTTTGGACAATAGTCGTTGGTTCATAGTTTATGGTTCATAGTAATACAAACTCATAATTCATAACTCATAATTCATAACTCATAACTCATTCATTGACCTTATCAATACCAACGCACCGGGCGCATCGCATTGCAGTGAGCGCTTTCTTTTTTATCGCTGGTTTCTCTTTTGCCTCCTGGGCAAGCCGTATCCCCGATATTAAAATGAAACTTGATCTTAGCGAAGCGGGTCTTGGATCAGTGCTTTTCGCTTTGCCCATGGGCTTGATGGTTAGTATGCCCTTTGCAGGTTTTTTGGTTGCCCGTTTTGGCAGCAGGAGAATTTTAATTACCGCTGCACTTTTGTACCCAATTGTACTCATACTGCTTGGGCTTGCAGCTACCTTTTGGCAACTGGCTGCTGTATTATTCCTGTTCGGCTTTTGCGGTAGTATCCTTAATATTTCTATCAACACACAAGCCGTAGGAGTTGAGGCACTGTACGGTCGCTCTATTATGGCATCCTTTCATGGCTTATGGAGTCTCGCTGGTTTTACAGGCGCCGCCGTTGGTACGCTAATGATATCAATACACTTGACGCCTTTTGTTCATTACTGCATTGTCTGTGCCGCTAGTTTCCTGCTTGCCTTTATTACCTACAAATACACGTTACCACACCAAAGTGGCAGTGATTCACAACCAATTTTTGCCCGGCCCGATAACGCCCTTCTTAAACTGGGAATGATTGCCTTCGGCTGCCTTGTCTGTGAGGGCACCATGTTCGATTGGAGTGGTGTGTATTTTCAAAAAGTAGTAAAAGTGCAAAGCTCTTATACCACCGTAGGATATGTAGCATTTATGAGCAGTATGGCCGCCGGCCGTTTTATTGCTGATAAACTGGTAACAAAATTTGG
>JBDSAP010000253.1:0-7647 GCA_039922055.1 Ferruginibacter sp. | reverse complement strand
CAGGTAAATATTACCAATATAAAAGTTTTGCGGGCAGATGATGACCTGGATATTTTAAAAGGAGTTTTACAAGAAGCCCTGGAGCAATCTGAAGTGGTATTGCTCACTGGTGGTATCAGTGTTGGCGACTACGATTTTGTATTGCAGGCTGTCACGCAATGCGGTGTTACGCAGTTGTTTCACCGTATTAAACAACGCCCCGGTAAGCCGCTATACTTTGGCAAAAAAAATGAACGGCTTGTTTTTGGATTACCCGGCAATCCATCATCCGTGCTTACCTGTTTTTATCAGTTTGTGATACCTGCATTACAATTATTAAGTAATACAAAAAACGATCTTTTAACAAAGCAGGCTCCGCTCGGTAAAGCATATCGTAAAGCCGCAGGGCTCACTCATTTTTTGAAAGGATATTATGATGGAGAAAAAGCAACGCCTTTAGATGCGCAGGAAAGCTACCGGCTCAGTTCATTTGCGAAAGCGAATTGCCTGATACAGATCAATGAGGATATCATTGAACGCGAAGAAGGAGAAAATGTGGAGATCCATTTATTACCTGCATAATTAATTATATGCCAGACGCTATTATTATTTTTTACGTGTTGTTATTTGTGGTAGCGTTTTTATATGCATCAGTAGGACATGGAGGCGCCAGTGGATACCTCGCATTGATGGCGATCTTTAGCATCGCTCCCGAGGTAATGAAACCAACTGCGCTGCTGCTAAATCTTTTTGTTTCACTTACTTCCTTTATTCAATTTTACCGGGGCAAATATTTTTTATGGAAGATATTTTTACCGCTGGCAATTGCCTCGGTGCCCATGGCTTTCCTGGGAGGATTAATTGTGGTTGATGGATCGCTGTATAAAAAATTTCTTGGTTTCTTATTACTGATCCCCGTAGCACGTTTTTTATTTTTTGCCAACACGCCTGTATCTGAACTAAAAAAATCAAATCCAGTATTATCTGTGTTTATAGGTGCTGTTATTGGTTTCCTTTCCGGACTGATCGGTATTGGCGGCGGAATCATTTTATCACCGATATTGTTATTTTTAAAATGGACAGATCAAAAGCAAACAGCCGCTATCAGCGCTTTGTTTATTTTTGTAAATTCTTTGTCGGGACTTGCCGGGCAATTTAAAAAAGGAATTCAATTCAATGAAAATATGGTGTGGTATGTGGTGATCGCTTTTTGCGGGGGCCTGCTTGGCGCATATTTTGGAGCGCTTCGCTTTAAGCAAACCATATTAAAAAATGTGTTGGCAATGGTGTTGCTTTTGGCGGTTTATAAACTTTTATTTACAGGCGCATGATGGCAATGCGGTTTTTAATTCTTTCAACCTTCATCATTAAGTTTAAATTTATTTCGTGAAAAAATTTTCTTTGGGATTTCTGCTCTGTATCAGCCTAACCGTAGTTGCGCAAAAAGATATTGCGCCAACCGAAAGTTTTACGATCGAAGGGCTGGTGATACAATCAAAAACAATTTCACTCAGTGATCTTTCCGCGTACACAGTTAAGCAAAAAGACAGTGTTATTATCACCAATCATCTGCTTGAAAGGAAAAGCGTGCTGATGAACGTAAAGGGTGTATTGTTAAAAGATATTCTTGCAACGCTTAAGTTGAAAGAAGAAAATCCAAAGCTATTCAGCGAATTTTATTTTGTATGTATTGCCGCGGATAATTATAAAGTTGTTTTTTCCTGGAATGAACTCTTTAACACTGAAACGGGCAATAACGCAATTATTATTACCGAACAGAATGGTAAACAAGCAACAGAAGCGCCAAATCGAATTGCTCTCATATCTTATGGTGATAAAGCTACAGGCCGCAGGTATGTAAAATCATTACAAAAAATTTTAGTGGAAAGGGTGAAATAAAAGAAACAAGTTTATGAAGATCAACATACTGTTTTTCGGGCAGCTCACTGATATTACCGGCATTGGCTCCATCACAATGGATGGAGTCAATGATACTGCAATGCTGACAGAGCAATTGGCCAGGATCTACCCCGAACTGGAAACAACGAAATATGTATTGGCGATAAATAATGAACAGGTAACTGAGAACACGATACTTACCGGCAATTGTACCGTAGCTTTGTTGCCGCCTTTTTCGGGAGGATAAAATGATTACAAACGACACATACGAAAGATACCAGCGCCAATTAATACTGAAGGGATTTGGCGAAACAGGCCAGCAAAAACTGCTTGCAGCAAAAGTATTAGTGGTAGGCGCCGGTGGCCTTGGGTGCCCTGCATTGCAATACCTTGCAGCCGCAGGCATTGGCAATATCGGTATTGTGGATGATGATGTGGTGGCGCTTAGCAACCTTCATCGCCAGGTGCTATTTTCAACCAATGATATTGGTCTTTCCAAAGCAATAAAAGCAACAGAAGTTTTGCATTTGCTCAACCCGTGTATCCAGGTTACGGCTCACAATGAACGACTCACTCCATACAATGCTTTAGACATTATCCGGGAATACGATATTGTTATTGATGGCACTGATAATTTTGCTTCCCGCTACCTCATCAATGATGCCTGTGTATTGCTAAATAAAACATTGGTGTATGGAGCGGTATCACAGTTTGAAGGCCAGGTAGCTGTATTTAACAGCAATGCTAACAATGGCGCAAAAGCTGCAAACTATCGTGATCTTTTTCCTGCCCCACCAAAAGACAGTGAAGTATTGAATTGTGCAGAAGCCGGTGTACTGGGAGTTTTGCCTGGCATTATTGGCACCATGCAGGCAAGCGAAACCATCAAGCTGATCACAGGTATTGGCACTCCACTTGTTAATTCGCTGCTTACCTACAATGCATTGACCAACCAGGTATACACCATATTGCTGCATGCAAACAAAGAAACCAGCATGCTGATACCGGCAGATGAAGAAGCTTTCAGAAATACTAATTATGAATGGCTGTGTGGTGCAGATACATCGCAACAAGAAATAGATGCGGCAGCTTTCGATGAAATAATTGCAGCCGGCAATGCGGATATTATTGATGTGCGGGAGTATGATGAAGCCCCCATGATAAATGATTTTCCACATTCAAAAATACCATTGAGCCAACTCAAAAATAATATACCATCGCTACAAAAAGATAGGGCTATTGTATTTTGCCAATCAGGCAAAAGAAGTTTACAAGCTGCTCAATTGTTATCGGCTGCAAATGAAAACAAGAAAATTTATAGTTTAAAAGGCGGTATCCTTAATTGGATAAAAAGCCAGCAAGCAATACAAATTTTATGACCGAACGAAAGCCTAAAAATATTTTTAAACCAGGCCCGATAGCTCCCTCATTTATCAGTGATAGTATTCAGCAACACAGTGATAAAACAGGCATCGGCGGACATAGTATTTTCCTTGGCCAGGTACGTGCCGATATCATCGAAGGAAAAAAAGTGACCGCTATTGAATACAGTTCTTTTGAAGAAATGGCGCTGGAAAAAATGCATGCGATCCGGGAAGCTATTTTCGAAAAATACCCGCTTACCTGTATGCATGTGTACCATAGCCTGGGCAAGGTAAATGCCGGCGAAATATGCTTGTTCGTCTTTACTTCCTCTGCTCACAGAAAGGCAGCGACAGAAGCATGTTCAGAAACAGTGGAACGGTTGAAAGCTGAATTACCGATCTGGGGAAAAGAGCTGTTTGATAATGATACTTATCAATGGAAGGAGAATAAATAATATGGTCAATATCACACATAAATCAAACAGTTTGCGCCAGGCAATCGCAATGGCAATTGTTACCGTTTCAAAAGCTGAAACCATTGCCGCCATTCAAAACAGGCTGGTGCCAAAGGGCGATGTATTTGAATTTTCCAGGGCTGCGGGTTTGCTTGCCATAAAAAAAACCAGCGATGTAATTCCCGATTGCCATCCGCTGCCTGTTGAATATGCGGCCATCACGCATACGATTGAACACTTACAAATCATCGTCCGGGTGGAAGTGCATACTATTTACAAAACCGGTGTGGAAGTAGAAGCCATGCATGGCGCCGCTATTACAGCATTAACGATGTACGACATGCTAAAACCACTTGACAAAGGAATAGAGATATCAGCCATTAAATTAGAAACAAAAAAAGGCGGCAAAACAGATTTTAAAAATTCATCCACTGGCGAGTTGCGCTGTGCTGTGATCGTTTGTTCGGATAGTATTGCAGCCGGCAACAAAGAAGATCATTCAGGGAAAAAGATCATTGAAAAATTGGCGCAACATAATCTATCCGCGGAAAAATACGAGGTGATCCCCGACGATATTTCAACGATACAGGCTACAGCAAAACAGTTGAGTGATGCAGGATTTGATCTTGCAATATTTACCGGCGGTACCGGCCTGTCGCCAAGAGATGTTACACCTGAAGCAATTGCGGCTCTGCTTGACCGTGAGATACCAGGAATAATGGAAGCAGCCCGAAATTATGGACAGCAAAGAACGCCTTATGCAATGTTGTCAAGAGGGGTATCCGGCTTTATAAATAAAATGCTGGTGATCACAATGCCCGGTTCTGTACGTGCAGCAGAAGAATCGATGGATGCGCTGTTTCCTTATGTACTGCATGTATTCAAAGTAGCAGCGGGCATGAGGCATGATGTTTAAATCACTGTATTCTCAATCAATCATAATTTTCTTAAATCACTGCCCCCGGTATATTAACACACACTAATGCAAAGACTTCTCCTTGTGCTTTTTGTCTTTATCGGGTTAGAATTATCGGCACAAAAAATATTGTCATCAAAAAAACCGGGAAGCAAGCATGCTACAGCTTCGGTTCATTATTTCAGCAACTCCATTTCTCCGCAAACTGCAATTCTGCTTCTCAGGCAAAAAAAGAATCTTGAATCAAAACAGGTGGGCATTGATAGCAATCTTATAAAAGCTTATGGCATTATTAATAAGAACAGCGTGAATTATGTTAACGCATTTATTTCAGTGAGCGGAAGTTTTAAGGTGACGGATATTATGCCTTATGGATTTGTGCCCGGCACAATAAAAAACACATTGATCACCGGTCTTATTCCAATTGATCAAATTGAGGCCATTGCCAATCTCGCTAACATTAATTATTTATCCGTAGGCGAAATGGGCGCCCCTGCTTTGGATAGTGCACGAAAAAGCACCAAAGTAAACCTCGTTCACCAGGGTTACCAATTACCGCAATCATATATGGGCGATGGAGTAGTTATTGGAATAATAGATATCGGCCTTGATTATACACACCCGGATTTTTTTGATAGCACCGGTACAGCAAATTATCGCATCAAGAGAGTATGGGAGCAATTAGAAACAAGCGGTACAACGCCGGTCAACTTTTCGTATGGACGTGAGCTAATTACACAAACACAGATATTAAATGCCCAACATGATATAGCGATCTACTCTCATGGAACTCATGTAGCCGGGATTGCAGCAGGGGCAGGTGGCGGTATAAATACAAAGTTCAGGGGCATTGCACCGGGCGCAGATATTGTGCTCGTTTCTTCTGACGGTAATACAGCAAAATTGCTGGACGGTATTGTTTATGTAATGGATTATGCTAGCTCTGTTAACAAGCCCTGCGTGATCAATTTAAGCTGGGTCAGCCATCTCGGGCCACATGACGGTACATCTGCATTTGACAAGAGTTGCGACCTGTTAGCAGGGCCCGGAAAAATTATCGTTGGCGCAGCCGGCAACTACGGCGGAGACTCCATTTATCTTTCAAAAACATTTTCTGGTACCGATACCAGTTTGTTTTCATTTATAAAATTTCCCGGCTCATCACCGGGAACAAATGGCACCACTTTGATCGATATCTGGGGAGTTCCCAACCAGGATTTTAAGGTAGGAGTAAGCATTTACAACACTGCGACAAATCTTTACGAGGATAATACCGCTTATTATTCAGGCAGTACGAACGCTACTGTTCTTGATACCCTGTTTGATGACATTGCAAGCATTGCTGCGCCTCACACTTGTAATATAAGCTTCAGCACAGGCATAGCGCCATTAAACAATAAACCACATGTAATGCTTACCCTTGACAATTCAGGGCAGGGCGATATATACAGGTACCTGCAAATCGAGATCATTGGAAAAAACACACAGACAAAAGCATGGGCATCCGCTGGCGGGGCCATCTTTACCGCACTTGGTTATGGCGGCAATGTCAAGGGAGGTTCAACTAATTCTACGGTGGGGGAGATAGGCGGCACAGGCAATAACATTATTACTGTTGGGGCATATAGTTCGCTCATCACTTATACCGCATTGAATGGAAGTGCGGAGGTAATAACTACACCAACGGCGGTGGGAGATATTGCCGCGTTTTCAAGCAAAGGACCTACCGCAGATGGCAGGACAAAGCCTGATATTACAGCGCCAGGAAACGCGGTGATATCTGCCGTTAATAGTTTTGATAACGTGTTTACCACAGGATCAAACCTTGTAGCAGCCGTTGTACCCGGTAACAACAGAGATTGGTTTTTTGGAGTGAGCCATGGCACTTCAATGGCGGCGCCGATGGTGACAGGAATTATCGCTTTGTGGTTGCAGGCCGATCCCACATTAACACCATCCCAGGTAAAAACTTACCTGGGAGACAGCGCCATCACTGATGCCTTCACTGGTATAATACCTGCAAGCGGAAGTAACATTTGGGGCTGGGGTAAAGTGGATGCTTACCGGGGTTTAAAAAAAGTACTGAGCTCGGTTGTATATACTTTTTCCGGCAATGGCAATTGGAATGATCCTGCTAACTGGACCAACAATATAATTCCTCCTGCTAATCTTATGGCAGGCACAATTCTCATCGATCATACTGCAGGAGGTAAATGCATATTGAATGTGAACCAGGTAATTTCTACCAATAGCAACCTTACTATTAAAGCAAACAGGAACCTGTTGATACAGGGCGCTTTCAGAATTAGTAAATAAATTCAACATCAATGAATATCTTTTGACATTGGGCTAGTAGAAAAACAAAGTCGATAGAGACCTTCAACAATATTTTTATTAACTCAATATAAAATAATAGACACACGGTAATACTTCCTGTCACTGCTCTAATTTCTCACCAGTGAATAAGCGCCGTACACTTTATTCCCGGCAAGTCATTCCCAACAACGCCTCTCAAGGCGCCTAAGCTAAGCAGAGACTTTGCATTTATTCTGTTTGCTCTTGAGCTTTTATTGAAATGATCTCCTCCCTTCATTCCCGGCAACGTCATTCCCAACAACGCTTCTCAAGGCGCCTAAGCTAAGCAGAGGACCTTGCGGTTTCATTCCCAGCAATGTCTCTCAACGAGCCTAAGCCAAGCCGAGGACGTTGCGGTTTATTCTGTTTGCTCTTGAGCTTTTATTGAAATGATCTCGTGCCTTTCCATGAAATTAGTCATGACTTAAATGCTGTGCATGCCTATTACCTATTTGAAAAGTATGTAAATAGTTGTACTCTATTATCGGCATACCTACTATAAAAAATTCCCATTACTTCTACTTTGACATATTTAAAAAAATGCAGCTCACGGTTACGATAGTTTAATTATGGAACGAAAAAGATGCCATGAAAAAATACAGTACAAGTGAGTTCCGATAGATCGGAATTAGAATAACACAACGATGCCGCCATAAAAAACATCTGCTGGTCAACAAAA